>JBJMQN010000147.1:0-3307 GCA_045802665.1 Myxococcaceae bacterium
CGATGCTGGCGAGCCGATCGCGCTGGACTCGATTGGCGGAGGAAGCGGAGTGGAGAATCTCAGCTCGGCGGATTCGGGTGGCTGCCACTGCTCGTCGGTCGATCCGCTCGTGCTGGTGCCCGGCATCGCCGCGCTGTGGATCGCCCGGCGACGACGCCGCTAGCGCCGGACTCGCAGCGCTCTCACCAGGAAGTACGCGTTGAGCGCTACGAACGCGACGAGCACCGCCAGCAGCACGCCGAGGCCTGCGTCCGTCCCCGGCTTCTCGCCCTCGACGATCAGAAACAGCTGCCCGTCTTTCGGGTGCACTTCGCCCCAGCTCTTGAAGTCGTCGAAGGCTTTGCCGAAGCGATCGTCCATCGCCCGGGTCATGAGCCGGCCTCGCACTCCGAACGGCGTCTGCGATGGCGGCGGCGGCGGTTTTCCCGGGAAGCGCTCTTCGCCCGGCAGCGCGTGCCGCTTCACGAGGAACGGCGAGTCTCTGAAGCCGACGATCACCGACTCCTGCCCGTGCTCCTCCGCGTAGATGGCGCGGCTCGTGGGCGCGCCGTGGAGCTGCACGTAGCAATTGGGCGCGATCTCCGTTACCCGGTAGTCGCCCTCCATCCCCAGCGTGACCGGCTCGCGAGACGAGAAGAAGTACGCGATGTCGGAGCGGTCCAGCCACGCGAGCGCGAACGCGCCGAAGATGCACACTGCCGCGACCCACGGCTTCACGCCCACCGGCCGTGAGGAGGCGAGCTTCCGCTCCAGCTCCGCGATTCGCTCCTCGCGCTCTTTCGCTCGATCCTCTTCCACGAGGACTTCAGTCTCTACGCCAACACGCCTCGAAAGGGCCCGCAAAGCGAACGCCCCCGCGGAAGTTCAATCCGCAGAGGCGTCGGCGACTTCAAACCCGCGTGAGAGCTGCTACGCGACGATGTTGAAGATCTTCTTCAAGTCACCTTCGATGTCGTCCTCGGTGCAGCCCTTCGCGAGCGACAGCTCCTTGATGAGCAGCGATCGCGCGGTATCCAGCATCTTGCGCTCGCCGAAGGACAGGTCCTTGTCGCCCTTGAGGAGATACAGGTCGCGCAGCACTTCCGCGATCTCGAAGACCGAGCCGGTCTTGATCTTCTCCATGTACTCCCGGTACCGGCGGTTCCACGTCGTGGAGTCCACCGAGATGTCCTTCTCCTTGAGGATTGAATAGACCTGCTTCACATCCTCCTCGGAGATGATCTCGCGAAGGCCCACGGAGCCGACCTTGTTGATCGGGATCATGATCCGCATCCCGTTCTCGAGGATCCGCAGCACGTAGAAAGACTGGCGCTGGCCGGCGACCTCGGTGTGCTCGATGCCCATGACCTCGCCAACACCCTGGCCCGGATAAACCGCCTTGTCGCCCGTCTTGAACGTCGTCTGCACTCGCGCTGCCTCCTCGATGGAAACCCTTGTGGGGCCTGAAAAATCCGTGGGGGTGATACCACAACTTACACCCATCTACAAACGTCCCTGCTTGACTCCCACTATCCCACCCGACTAGCGTGTGGCCTTTCCGACGTGTGTCGTCGGTCCCGCCTGAAGAACCTCAGTGGTTCCGGGCGTTTGGGGTTGGTGGAGGGGTCGGATGGACCGTCTCACGTGGGGTGATCTTCTTTCGCGTCCAGTCTTCCTGCCGGCCCTCTGTGTTGCCGTCGGAGCGGCCATTGGACCCATAACCGGCCACGTCGGTTCCGAATTTCTCCTAATTGCCTTGTTGCTCGGCATGGTCGCAATGCGACTGCGGGGCAGGGCCGGCGGCCTGCTCGCTGTCCTGGCGGCCGGGCTGCTGCTCGGCGCGGGCCTGATGCGCCTGCAGCTCCGCACTTCGGACGCAGCCCCCGAGGGCCCGGTCGCCGTGGAGGCCGAGCTCGAACGGGTCGACCGAACCGACGAAGGCGGCCTCGCGGTCACCGCGAAGCTCATTCAGATGAACGGCCAGGCCGCCGACGTTCGCGCGGTCCTCTTCTCCCAGCCGACGCCGCTCGAGCTCTTCGAAGGCCAGCGCGTGCGGCTCATCGCCCGGCTGAAGACGCTGCACGGGCCGGACAATCCCGGCGAGCCCGATTTCGCGGAGCCGAGATGGCGCGCGGGCATCGCGTATTCGGGGACGTTCGATCCTGCGCGCGTCGCGGCGCTCACCCCTCCACCGAAAGTCTCTCTGTGGATGACGCGCGAGCATGAGGCGCTCTCGGCGGCAACGCGTCTACGAGCGCCGGATGATGAGTCCGCGGCGCTCTACCTCACCCTCGCCGCAGGCGCGCGAGCGTCGCTCCCGGATTCGATCGAGGACGCGTTCGCCCGGAGCGGGCTCGTGCATGTGCTGTCGGTGAGCGGGCTCCACGTCGCGGCGCTCGCGCTGATGCTGCTCAAGATTCTCCGGCTGATGGTGACGCTGGTCTGGCGGCGCGCTCGAACGACGGATGCGCGGCGCATCGCGGCTCCCCTGTCGATCCCCTTCGTCTGGGCGTACGTCGCGTATACCGGCTGGCAGGGACCGGCGGTGCGGTCGGCGGTGATGGCGAGCGTCGTCCTGCTCGGGCTCGCGCTGTGGCGCAGATCGGATTCGCTGAGCAGCCTCTCCATCGCCGCGCTGCTCGTCGTCTGCATCTGGCCCGCGGCGGTCGTCGATCTCTCGCTCCAGCTGTCGTTCCTCGCGATCTGCAGCCTCCTCATCGTCGCGCCGGCGTTTCGCGACGCCGTGCCCATCGACCGTCCTGAGCCATCTCCGGATCGGACGCTGCGCTATCGGTTTCGGAAGCTCGCTGAGATCGGCGTACAGACCGCGTGCGCGAGCGCGGCAGTGGTCATCGCCTCCATTCCGCTGGTCTCGACCGCCTTCGGACGCATGAGCCTCGCGGGCATCGTGAGCAACGTGGTCTGTCTGCCGCTGTGTGGCGCGATCACGGCGCTCGCGGCGGGTGGCGCGGCGAGCTTCGCGGTGCACCCCGTCCTCGCCTCTCCCTGGCTGTGGGCCGGCACGCGCGCGTCGTGGCTGCTGGTGCACGCCGCGGAGTTCTTCGCGCGGATGCCGGGGGCCTCGATCGAGTTGCCGGCGATCCGGGGTGCGCTCGCGGCGATGTTCTTCGCGGGGCTGTTCGCCTTCGCGCTCTGTTCGGGGAGATGGCGTTGGCTCGGCGTGGCGGCGCCGATCGCGGTCCTCTGGGCTCTCCTCGCGCCGGTGGTCGTCCGGCCACAAGCGTTGGACGTCACCTTCCTCGCGGTGGGACAGGGCGACGCGATCGTCGTGAGCTCCGCCGGACATCACGCGCTCATCGATGGCGGC
>JBJMQN010000148.1:0-2472 GCA_045802665.1 Myxococcaceae bacterium
TCAGCGTGTGCAAGCAGGGTGCGAAGTGCTGCGGCTATCCGCTCTACGCCGCTGGCGCGAATGAAGCGTTCGAGGCGCACGCGCACAAGTTCGCCGCCTCCCTCGCCGCGTATCCCGAAGTCGTCATCCTGGATCCGGGCTGCGCGTACACGCTGAAGGTCGTCTACCCGCGCTTCGGTGTGAACCCGACGAGCAGAATCCTCACGGTCTACGAGGTCCTCGCGCAGAGGCTGGAGCACGCACCGGAGCTGCCGCGGCTCGAGGAATCCGTCGCGTATCAGGACGCGTGTCACTTAGGTCGAGGGCTGGGCCAGTACGATCCTCCGAGAGCGCTCCTCCACGCCGCGGCCACCGGTTTCAAGGAGGCGAACGAGACGAAGGCGCACGCGGGCTGCTCGGGCGGCGGTGGGCTTCTGCCTCGCACCTCGCTGGAGACGACGGTGGAGGTCTCGCGGCGTCAGGCGGAGAGAGTCGCTCCCGGTGGCGAGACGATCGTCACGGCCTGTCCCACGTCGCGGCGAATGTTCGAACGGGCCGGACGGAAGTCCGAGGATCTGATTACCTTCGTGCGACGCTGGCTCGACGCAGGGAAGGGGGCAGGGCAGCCATGAAGACGTTCCTCGTGGTGAATCCGCAGAGCGCGGGCGGGGCGACCGGGAAGAAGTGGCCGGAGCTGTCCGCGGAGATCGGCAAGGCCGTCGGCGACTTCGGGCACGCGTTCACGTCCGGGCCGATGGAGGCGATGTCGCTCGCTCGAAAGGCGATTCACGAAGGTTACGAGTGCATCGTCGCAGTGGGCGGCGACGGAACAATCAACGAGGTCACCAACGGGTTTTTCGAGAGCGGAAAAGCGATCAACCCGAACGCGGCGCTCGCCGTGCTCTCGCGCGGCACCGGCGGAGATTTCCGGAGGACGTTCGGCTGGGACCTCGAGCTCAAGTCCGCCCTGAGTCGGCTCCGCACTCCGGAGACGCAGCCGTTCGACGTGGGCGTCATCGAATTCACCGACCACAGCGGCAAGAGCGCCACCCGCTACTTCGCGAACATCGCCTCGTTCGGCGTGAGCGGTCAGGTGGACCACGAGGTGAACAAGGGGAGCAAGGCGCTCGGCGGAAAGCTCTCATTCATGATGGGGAGCCTCAAGGCGCTGATGAAGTACTCGGACAAGAAGGTCCGCATCCGCGCCGACGACAAGTCCCAGGAGGAAGTGACCGTCACGACCATCGCCGTCGCGAACGGCCGCTACTTCGGCGGCGGGATGTGCGTCGCGCCGGAGGCGGACACGAAGGACGGCATCCTCGATGTCACCATCTGGACCGGCTACGGCCTCGGCGACTTCGTCTTCAAACAGAAGGCGCTCTACTCCGGCACCCACACGAAGCTGCCCGGCACGCGCACCCTGCGCTGCAAGACCTTCGTCGCCGAAGCAGACGAGCAGGTCCTGATTGACGTGGACGGCGAACAGCCCGGCAGATTGCCCTGCCGGGTGAGCCTGCTACCGGGTGCGATCCGGCTGAAGGTGTGACTACCTCGTCACCTGCGAGAAATTCTTCCCGCCGTTGTTCAGCCACACATCGCCGCGCTCGCGATACCCGCCGATGTCCGACGGCGCATGGCTCGCGACGCCAACGTGGATCGCAAACTCGACTTCAGTCCCCGCTGGCACGTTCGGGATCTGAATCCTCCCGTTGATGAACGGCGACGGCACCTCGAACGACTTGAGCACCTGCGTCGTCTTCCAGTGATCCGTCGTGTAGACGAGCTCCTGCCAGGGGATGGAGAGCTGCGTCCAACCGTTCTTCGTCCAGCCCTGCTGCGCGGCGTACTGCTTCACCTCGTCCATGTCGGAGTGGACGTAGAAGTTGAGGGTGCTGAACTCGGTCTTCTTCGGCGCGGCCGGGCCCACTTCGAACGTGCTCGTGGGCGCGGTGGGCTTGCTGGTCGCGGGCTTCGTATTGCTCGCGGGCGCCTTCACCTCGGTGGTGCGCTGCGGCTGCGTGGCGGGGCGGTTGCCCTGAATCTTCGGCATCGCGTCATCTCTCCGTGTGTCGAGTTGCGGCGGACCCTAGCGCGCACCGCCTTCGCCGCAAAATCGGCCCTTTGTCTTGGGCTACGGTTGGGCGCCATGCGAGCGATGCTCCTCTCCACCGCGCTTTTTCTCCTCGGCGCCTGCGGCTCGACCACGGGCAACGGCACGGGCAACACCGCCTGCGACGAGAAGTTCGGCCTCAAGCACATCCCTGGCGGCAGCGCGACGCACGTCGCGACGTGCAGCGATCCATCCTGCGGCAACGGCGCGAATCCGCCGACGGGAGGACCGCACTGTCCGTCGCCGCTCGCTTGCCGCAGCTACCCGGACGCGCAGCCGGTCTGCAATTGGGTCCACAACCTCGAGCACGGTCACGTCGCGCTCCTCTTCAACTGCCCGAGCGGCTGCACCGATGTGACGGATGCGCTCGGTCAGATCCGCCA
>JBJMQN010000149.1:0-5121 GCA_045802665.1 Myxococcaceae bacterium
AACTCATTCAAAACAAGAAACACATCAGAAATCTCCAGCAGATACCGCCGAGCGGCCTGCTGCGGCTTGAGATCTCCCAGATCGCCCACCACCCACGGCTGCTTTCCGTTCACGTCGTGCGCGCCCCAGACGAACGTGGGCAGACCGAGGCGGTCTTCGCTGTGCGCGATCGTCGAGACCTTCGCGAAGGGACGAGCGGCGCTGATGGGGTTCGCGACAGTCCGCGTGGTCTTCACGTCGTTCAGCGCGTCGTAATTCGGCAGCTCACGAGCGGAGGCATTGGTGCCAACCGCCAGAAGGAGTCCGGCCAAAACAGCGAGTGAGGTCTTCACGTATTGCTCCTTGCCGCAGTGTGGCGGGAGAAAAACCACAGCGGCGCCGCCCGGTGAGCAATGTGCGTGCCCACTAATCGGACGGATTCTGGGCGTCAGGATCCTGTCATTCACGAGTGAAAAGCCAGTCCCGCCAGCTAATTACCTGCCTGTCTCGTCCCAGGACAGGGGGGCAGTCGTGTCGTGTGGGACATGTCGGAGAGCGTGGGCAGCGGGTTGAAATCGAGCGGAAATGGCCGATCAGAACTTCGGCGCGGCTGGCTCGTTTCGGATGCCTGCTAACCCAACTCCCGAGGTTTCCAAAGATGAACCGCTTCCGCTTCTTCGCTCTCGTCGCCGTGCTGTTCGCGCCCGCGGCCTTCGCCCAATACAGCGCCGTCGCCGGCCAGAACGCGCCGATGGCCACGAAGACCGAGGTCTATAAAGACTCATCCGGCAAGGAGCAGAAGCGCGAGGTCGAATACCGGCCGCCGGCGGATCATTACGGCAACGCGGCGGGGAGTCAGTTCGATCTCGCGGTGGACGGCGCCTTCGAAGGCCAGACGATCGCCGTGCTGCACCTGTACACCGGCGAAGGCTTCGACTTCTCGCTCCCGAAGGCGGCGCTGAAGGAGAAGGGCTTCAACGTGGTGCGCTGGGTGAACGCGCCGCCATCGCCGGAGGAGCTCCAGAAGGGGCTCGAGAAGAGCTCGCAGCTGTGGCTCATCTCCGGCTCGTCGCCCATGCTCACCGAGGCGCACCTCAAGATCATCAAGAAGTTCTTCGACGCGGGGCACGGCGTCTACATCTGGGGCGACAACGATCCGTATTACGCGGACGCAAACCAGGTGGCGCGCTACCTGTTCGACGTGTCGATGAGCGGCAACCTGATGGGCAACCAGGTGGTCCCGCTGCAGAAGACGCCGAACAAGGCGGGGATCCTTCCGCACCACCTGCTCACCACCGGGCTCGAGTACCTGTTCGAAGGCATCACCATCGCGACGATCCAGAAGAACGACGTGCTCACGCCGATCGTCTATGGCTCGGCGGACAACTTCGTGACCGGCGTCTATGACCGGAACGGCAAGCGCGCGATCGTCGATGGCGGCTTCACGCGGCTGTACATCCACTGGGACACCGCGGGCACCGCCCGGTACGTGAAGAACGCGGCGGCGTGGCTCGCCAACTACGAGAAGTTCGGTGACCAGGTGGTCGCGGACAAGTTCAAGAAGTCGGACGATCCGAAGGTGAAGATGCCGCGGTAGCAGGAATCTTCGATCGTGGACGGATTGGTCGCTGATCCGGGTTCTGCGGCGGAGTGACTGGCGGTAAGGTCCCCGCCGCACATGCCGGACTTCGAGGCAGACGACCTTCGCATCACCGAATCGAGCTCCGCTCCGGGGCTCATTCGGCTGGACTGGATGGGGAAGAGCAACGCCCGCGATCCCCAGAAGCTCCTGAGCCCCTTCTTCGAGCGCGTGCTCAACCGGGCCGTGCTCGAGTCGCGCCTGGTGGAGCTGCACTTCGAGAAGCTCGAGTACTTCAACTCCTCCACGATGGCCGCGCTGATTCAGCTCATCAATGCCGCGCAGGAGAAGAAGATCCGGCTGGATCTCGTCTACGACCAGAAGCTCCGCTGGCAGACTTTGAGCTTCGACGCGCTCAAGCGGGCGATCCGGCCGTTCGAGAGCGGGCAGGGGACGCCGGTCTCCATCAAGTCGGTGTAGCGGCTACCGCTACCGCTTCCGCAAGAGCATCAGCGTGACGTCGTCTTCCTGCGACTGCTGATAGCTCGCCACGGCCTTGTTGATCTCGAGCAGTGCGCGCTCCAGCGGGAGTGAGGCCACGCGTTGCAACACTTCCGCGAGCCTGCGCTCTCCGAACATCTCCCCGGAGCTGTTCGTCGCCTCCGTCGCGCCGTCCGTGTAGAGCAGGACCACATCGCCCGAGGACAGCTCCAGCTGAAGATCGTCCACGTAGCCCTTGGTGTCCGGGACGACGCCGATCCAGCAGCCCTCGTTGGAGATCTGATCGACCTTGCCGGACGCTTTCCGGAAGACGAGCACGTCCTGGTGCTTGCCCGCGATGGTGAGCGCGTCCGCGTTCAGGCGGATCACGTTCAGCGTCATGTACCGGCTGGTCTGCAGGCGGCCAATGCTCTCGCGGAGCACGAAGTTCACGGACCGGAAGACGTCCGACGGCTTCTGATCCGATCGCTCGTTCACCATGGAGACGATGGACGTCTGCGTCATCATCATCACCAGGCCGGATTCGACGCCGTGGCCGGACACATCTCCGATCGCCACCCACTGCTCGCCGCGCCGGGTCTCGAAGAAGTCGTAGTAGTCGCCGCCCACCTCGGCCGCCGGCTGCATCAGCGCGGAGACCTCGTACGCGCCGAGGATCCGGTTCTGCGGCAGGAGCGCGGTCTGGATCCGCTTGGCGACCTCCATCTCGCCCCAGAGCGCATCGCGCGCCGCTTTGAGCTCGCTGCGGCTCCGGTCCAGCGACTCGTTGGCGAGGAGCAGCTCGGCGCGGAGGTGGAACTCCTGCTCGATGAGGCGGTACTTGGTGGCGCTGATCGCGACGGCGATCACGCCGGTGGCGCCCATGAAGTAGAGGTTATTGACCAGCGTCGCCGCGTGGTACTCGCCGGAGAAGGCGAGGTTCGCGATCACGTACCAGGAGATCGTGATGAACGCGTTGATCGCCGAGTGAATCGCGCGCCACGGCAGAAGCACGTTCACCGCGACGATGACCAGGTTCAGGCCCGCGTAGTAGGCGGAGTCGAAGCCGCCCAGGTCCACGGTCATCTGCACGATCATCGCGGTGGCGACGAAGCTGAACAGGTACCCGTGGATCACCGAGTAGCGCGACGGCGGCGTTCTGCGGACCCAGAAGTGCTGCACCAGCATCAGCGCGGTGGCGCCGCCCCGGTACCACATGAAGCGTTCGCGCAGCTGCGCGGGCATCGTGAAGTAGTCGAGGATGAGGAACAGCGGCACCAGCGTGAAGCCCAACGCGGTGAGCGTCTTCAGCCAGTCGTGGGTGAGCGCGTCCCGGTACTCCTCGAAGCGCGTGCGTGGAGACTGCACGGCGGCGGAGGGCGCCACCGGCTGTTGCACGGCATCGAGGGTTGAGGCTGGGGAGACCATCCGAGAGGGGCGCGCTGCTTTCAGGCCTGCTTTTCCACGTGGAGGAACATCTGGCACCCCGACTCGTCGTAGGAGAGCGAAGCCTGGGCGCCGGGTAAATCGGCGACGAGATCCTTCATGTCGTCCGCCGTCCGGTAATACAGCACCCAGTCCATCCAGTACTCCATGTAGTAGCGGGTCGGGTTATCGAGGTGAAAGTTGCCGATCACCATCGTGCCCCCCGGTTCGAGAAGGTCAAAGATTTTACGGGCCAGCGCCCGCGCAACGGGTGGAGTCAGATAGTCGAACAACCCCATCGAATAGATGAAGTGCTGCGAGCCGAATCTGTCCTTCATGTTGCGTTCGCGCAGCATGGTCCGGACGGACTCGCTGATGAACCGCACGCCGAGCTCGATGTCCCTCGCAGCCTCGATGCGCCGGATCCCCTCCCGGGCGATGTCCAGCGCGTGCGGATCCTGGTCCAGCAGCGTGCACTGCAGCCGCTGGAAGTCCGAGCTGTCGTGAAACATGTCCTGTAGCTCCCACGCAGGCCCACATGCGACGGACAGGACTTTCAGCTTCTGGGTCGGGTCCGGGAACCGGGCGAGGCTCGCTCGGACACAGCGGGGGATGAAGCGGCGGCGGTTTCGGACCGCGTGCGCGGACGGCGTCTCCAGCGGGTGTTTGTGGAGCAGCTTGTTGAAGACGTAGTTGCCGACGTACTGGTTCTCGTACGTCATCTGCATCATCTCGGCGTCGCCCGCATAGCCGCGCGGCTTGAGATTCGTGCGCTTGAGGAACTCGGACGCGAGGATGAAGTCCCAGACCTGCCGGCGCAGATAGAAGCCGTGCCGTTCGTGCTCCTCCTTGTCGAAGCCCTGGACGATCTTGCCGAGCTGCTCCAGCGTGGTGTCGAAGAACTTGAGGAACTCGCGGCCCTCGGTGCGGAGCAGCGCGTCCTGGCCTGCCCGAGCGACGGCGGGCGGCTCGTTCGCGAGCACGCGGTCCTGCTCGTTGAAGAACTTCTTGAAGACGGACAGGTCGTAGGTGAGGGCTGAGACGTACTCGCGAAACTCGGGCTTGATGCGCTCCTTCTGGCCGAGGACGACGGGCAGGTTTCGGAAGTACGTCTTCAGATTCACGAGCTTCTGGTCGAACACCAGCGCCCGGCAGTCGTAGATGTCGTCGAGGAAGACCAGCCGCCCGTCGCCGCCCTTGCGCGTGTACTCGACGTAGAGCTGGCAGCGGCCCATCTCCACCGTGCGTTCGCCCAGCGTCACGGTGAGGCGCGGGAAGACGGTGCGATCCGGGATGTGCGACACGCCGCCCGTTTGGCCGCTGATCTGAATGAAGAGAGAGAGCCGCGTGGCGTGGGCGAGCGCGACGGAGAGCTGCATCCCCTCGTGCTCGAGCGTCCCGTTCAGCACTGGCTCCGGCGCGCCCGTTGAAGTCTGGGCGCCGCTAGCGCGCACGGATGCTGATCTTCCCGTCCCGGGTTTCGAAGGCCTTGAGCGCGGAGAAGCTGAGCGCCTGCCACTTCTGGGTCTGACTGTAGATGACGCGCACCGGAACGCCGCGCCGCGCCGCCTCGTCCAGCATCTTCACCAGCGGGCTGAAGGTGGACGAGTTCATGTACTCGATCTCGGAGAAGTCCAGGATGAGCGTGCGCTTGCCGC
>JBJMQN010000150.1:0-3098 GCA_045802665.1 Myxococcaceae bacterium
CACGGTGAAGGCCCTCGGCCCGTTCGCGGATTCGCTGAACCGCGGCAGCACGAGCGCCGCGCCCGCCACCGGCGTTCCGGGTGGCATCAAGCGCCTGTTCCAGAAGTGAAGCGCGCCTTCGTCGTCGTCGATTTGGGTTTCGGCGACTGCGGCAAGGGGCTGCTCACGGACTATCTCGTGCGTCGGCACGAGGCCTCGCTCGTCGTCCGCTACAACGGCGGCGCGCAGGCGGGGCACAACGTCGTCACCGAGGACGGACGGCATCACACGTTCGCGCAGCTCGGCGCGGGATCGTTCGTGCCGGGCGTGCGGACGTTTCTCTCGCGGCACGTGGTGATCCATCCGGCCGCGCTGCTCGTCGAATCCGCGGCGCTGGAGCAGAAGGGCGTGAGCCGTCCGATGGAGCGGGTGTTCATCTCGGACTCCGCGCGGGTAATCACGCCTTTTCATCAGTCAGCGAATCGGCTGCGGGAGCTGTCGCGCGGAGACTTCCGCCACGGAAGTTGTGGCGTCGGAGTGGGGGAGACCGTCGCGGATTCGATCGCCCATCCGGACGAGACGGTCCGGGCTGGGGATCTGCGCTCGCGGTCTGAGGTCGCAAAGAAGCTGCACCGCATCCGGGATCGGAAGCGCGAAGAGCTCCGAGCGCTGACCTCACTCCCAGATCGGGAGTGGCAGGTCTTCACGAACGACGAGCTCGTCGACGCGTGGATCGATCAGGTGCAGCCGGTGGTGTCGTCGATCGTCTCGGACGATTGGCTGGACCGGTCCGCCGACGAAAACGTCGTCTTCGAGGGCGCGCAGGGCGTGCTGCTCGATGAGCGCTTCGGCTTTCATCCGTACACGACGTGGTCCAACTGCACGGCGGACAACGCGCGCGAGCTCGCCGGCTCACAGGTTGAAGTGATCGGCGTGCTCCGCGCCCACGCCGTTCGTCACGGCCCGGGTCCCTTTCCGTCGGAGCGGCCGGAGCTGCGCTTCAAAGAGCACAACGCCCTCAACGACTGGCAGGGCGCCGTGCGGTACGGACTCTTCGACGCGGTGCTCGCGAGGTACGCGTTGGACGTCTGCCGAGTGGATCGGCTCGCGATCACGCACCTCGATCAGGCGCCCTCAGCTCACGTCAGCTCGTACGAGGGCGGCGTTCACAGGCTGGACCTGCCGGGCACGTTCCAGGCGCAGGAGCAGCTCGCGCAACGACTGGCGCGCGTGAAGCCCGTGGTGCGCCCGCACGAAGATCCCATCGCCGCAGTTGAGGAGCTCCTCGACCGCCGAGTGGATCTCACGGGGTCCGGACCGACCGCGCGAAACGTCACCGAGCGCTAGCCGCCTCAAGCTTTCTCCTCCGCCTCGGCGAGCATCTTCAGCGTCGCCTCGAGTTGGGTGAGGCGTTCGCCCTGCTTCTGCAGCGTCGTCTCGAGCTCCTTGATCTTCACCTCACGCAACGCGAGCACCGTCTTCGCCTTCGCCAGCTCGCCCTCGTGCTTCTCTGCTTGCGCCATGGTCCGCTCCGCCAGCTCCCGCATCGCCGCCACCTGTTCCACTGCCCGATCCCGCTCCGCCGCCAGGTCCTGAATCAGCTTGATCCGTCTATCCAGCTCGTCGTGCTCCTTGTTCATCGCGCGCACGAGCTCGAGGTGCGGCTCGAGCGCCGCCTTCGAAGTGTGAAGATGAAGATGTTTCGCTGTCTGCGATCGTCCCACTCGGTGCCTCCTGGTTGAGGGAACGTTCAGCAACACGCGCACCAACGACTCAACCGGCCGGAATCGCGACGGCGCACCTTTCACGCACGGAGCGAGTCAGTACCGATGACCGGAGCACGCGCGCTCCAGGATCACTTCCGGCGGCGACGTCGCACAATGGCGAGGACGCCAAGTGGAAGTGCGACACCGGCTGCCGCATCACATCCGCAGGTCTTCGCGGGCGGAGGATCGCTCGGCGGCTGCGGCGTGGTGGTGGTGATGCCCAGCGACGGCGCGTACTCGCCCCAGTACGTGCTGCACGTGTTCGCCACAGAGGTGCCGGCGGGACACTGCTTCGGCCCTTTGATGTCCGAGAGCGCGGCGAGCAGCGGCGTCACCGCGCCTGAGCTCACGTCAATCAGTCCCACCGAGAACCCATCCGGCGCGGGGCTGCCGCAGACGTACGTGGTGGAGCCGTTCGACCACAGGCACCCGTTGTCGCTGGGCGAGGCGACCTTCGTGAAGGTCTCGCCATCGTCGGTGGATTTGAAGACGCCACCTATCGCGCTGGCGAGCACGGTGTGGCCATCGGACGAGACGAGCACGTCGCGAAGCGGGGACGCGGGAAGCAGCACAGTCCGAAAGCTCGCGCCGGCATCCGTGCTCTTGATGAGCAGCACCGAAGAGTCCTGTCCCAGTGCGCGCGCGAAGATCACGTCCTTGTTCGCGGGGCTCACCGCCAGCAGCGCGAAGTCGATCTGCGATTGCATCGTCGGGGTGACCTCGGTGAACGTCTGCGCGCCGTCGTCGCTGCGGTAGAGGAACGCGGCGATCGGCTCGTTGAACCAGCCGCTCACGTAGAAGCGCTGCGGATCCGACGGCGCCAGCTCCACGGACGTGAAGAAGACATTCGTCCGTTCGAGCGACGTCGCGTTGAACTTCACCCCGTCCGTCGACCGGTAGAGCTTGTTGGGAACGCCGAACCGCTGCGTCACCGCGAAGAGCTCACCCTGAGCGCTCTCCGCGAGATCCGCCGCGCCGATGCCGCTGAAGTCCGGCAGCTCGCTCCAGCTGCAACCGCGATCCGTGGAGCGAACGACCTTGTCGGACAAGGCCGCATACAGCGCTCCATTCTTCGCCCAGAGGAGCTTCGGATCGAGGAGGTCGTTGTAGCCCACCGCCTGATCGCAGACCCAGTACCAGTCCTTCGCGCCGTTCTCCGAGACGAGGATCCCGAAGGTCATGCCCACCGCGAGCTCACTGCTACCCGGCTCGCCGCGGATGCTGACGCTGGTGGCACGCCTGCCGTGCGCCGACGCCGTGGCGGCCACGAGGAGCAGCAGAGCAAGCGACTTGAGAACACGGAACATCGGGACACCCGCAGCTTAGGCACGACTGAGTTAGGTTCGACGGCAG
>JBJMQN010000151.1:0-5012 GCA_045802665.1 Myxococcaceae bacterium
CGTGATGAGCCATCAGCGCGTTGACGATCGAGGCGGCGACGACGGCCACCGCCATCTTGAAGGACACGTTCCTCATGTTGAGAAACTGCCCGTATCCACCGCCACCTCCACGCATCGGTCGCATCGCTACGCTCTCCTACGGACCGAAACTGGAGAACGGGCCGCCTGTTCGCAACCCATTCGTTCCCGATTTCATCCCTGAAACGACAAAGGCGCCGCGGGTATGTCCCGGGCGCCTCCAGTGTGACCCAATCCGAACGTCGTTACTTCGTTTTGTAGAACAGCGTCACGGTGAGGCAGTGGAACTCCTTGTCGGAGGACTGCGTCACGATCTTGTCCACGATCTCCGCGTTCGGATTCTCACGGATCCACTTCGTGATGTTGTCGCCCATCGCCTCGCGATCGCGCGCGAGCGTGGTCGAGAAAACCTTCACTCCAGAAAAATTCACGGGACCAGCCATACCAACCTCCGGAAGAACGCCCTTGCTCCCTCCCCGACGCCAGTACAACCCGGGGACAGGTGCCGCGTCCGTTTACCGAAATTAGGCGGGTGTCCGCAACGGTTCTGGTGATCAGCGCCGCAGCGCGCGGCCGTTCAGCTTTCCGTTCATCGCGACGCGACGCGGCTTGAGCCCGAACTCGGCCGCCACGGCGAAGATCTCTTCGTTCGTCAGCGTCCACTGCACGCCCTTCGCGCGCTGGAGGATCGCCTTGCACAGCTCGTCGTTCTCGTGCGGCAGGCCGTGCTTCTCCAGCCAGTAGCGGACGTTGCTCATCCCGCTCATGTGGCCAATCTCGATGACCTGCTCCTTGCCGAACTCGCCCGCCGGAACGCCCGAGTACACCCGGTCCGCGAGCCAGCTGTCGCCGCGCCGCTGCGCCTTGATGATCGCCGCCGCGTGAACGCCCGTCGCCGTGCGGAACGCATCATCCCCCGAGAGCGGGTAGTTGCGCGGGATGGGGAACTTGGTCGCCGCGGAGACCTTCCGAACGTAGGTGACGAGCTGAGACAGATCGTTGTCGATCCATCCGAGCAATTTCAGATTCAGCAGCAGCAGATCCATGGGCGTGTTGCCCACGCGCTCGCCGATGCCGAGCCCGCAGCCGTGAACGCGGTGCGCGCCCGCTTCGATCGCCGCGATGCTGTTCGCGAGCGCCATGCCCCGGTCGTTGTGACCGTGCCAGTCGATCTTGACGTCCGCGCCCATGCCGGCGACGAGGCCGCGCGTCCATTGAATCAGCGCCTTGGTGCCGTCCGGATTCGCGTGGCCCACGGTGTCGCAGAGCACGAGCCGCGCGGCGCCCGCGTTCACCGCGCTCCGGAAGAGCCGGTCCAGGTTCGCGGGAGAAGACCGCGTCGTGTCCTCGGTGACGTACCCGACCTCGAGGCCTTCTTTGACCGCGAAGTCGATCGCATCCAGCGACGTCTTCTGGATGAAGTCGATGTTCCAGTCTTCCGCCCACTGCCGGATCGGCGAGCTGCCGATGAACGTGTAGACCGCGATTGGCAGGCCGGACTTCTGCTGCGCCTCCGCGATCGGCTTGATGTCGGCCAGGTGCGTGCGAGCGGCGCAGTAGACCTTGAGGCCCAGCTTCCGCTTCACGATGTACTTCGCCTGCGCGACCACGTCGTCGAACGCGCGCTTGCCGGCGCCGGGCAGACCGATGTCCACGACCTTGATCCCAAGGTCCGCCATCAGCTCGAGCAGCTCCAGCTTGTCGTGCAGCGACGGATCCACCACCGAGGGAGACTGCACGCCGTCCCGGACGGATTCGTCGACGAGCTCGAACGGCTGGGGCGGCCTCGGCCTTCGCTGGACACAGTTCCAGTCGAAGATGATGTTGGCGTCTTCCGCCGACGGGTGCTGCGCCGTTCCCTTTGACGTCCGAGCCATGACCGCTACCTCGTTGCGCTACCGCGGATGCTGCGCGGCGCGGCGCTGCTGACAGGACCCTTCGTCCTTACAGGAAGGACCAATCCCGTCCGGGTGCGGCCCGAGCGGCGTCTTGTCGGATTCTTCCACGCCGCAGAGCACGCACTTGCGCTTGCGGTTCTTGCGTTCGGCGCGGCGCTGTTCCGCAATTGCCTTCGCGCGCTCACGTGCGGCCTTCGCTTCGTCGTTTGCCATATCCCTGATTTGCCCCGGCGCTTAGAGCGCCTCCACCAGCACGGCGATTCCCTGCCCGCCGCCGATGCACGCAGACCCGATACCATAGCGGGCGCCGCGGCGCTTCAGCTCATAGATGAGGTGCATGGTGATCCGCGAGCCAGAAGCGCCGAGCGGGTGACCCACCGCAATAGCGCCGCCGTTCACGTTCGTCGACTCACGCGGCAGCCCCAGCTCCTTCTCCACCGCGAGGTACTGCGGCGCGAACGCTTCGTTCACCTCGAAGAGCTGCGCGTCGGAGAGCTTGATCTCCGCTCGGTCCAGCAGGTTGCGGATCGCCGGCGCGGGGCCGATGCCCATGATCTTCGGGTCGCAGCCCGCGACGCCCCAGTTCACGAGCCGGCCAATCGGCTTGAGCCCCTTCTTCTCCGCCCAGCTGCGCGTCGCCATCACCATCGACGCAGCGCCGTCGCAGATGCCGGACGCCGCGCCCGCGTGCACGACGCCGTCCTTCTTGAACACCTTGGGCAGCTTCTTGAGCCCTTCGACGGTGGTCTCCGGACGGTTGTGCTCGTCCTTGTCGAACTGCACCGAGCCCTTCTTGCTCTTGAGCTCCACCGGGGAGATCTCTTCCTTGAGCTTTCCGGACTCCTGAGCTGCGGCGAAGCGGCGCTGGCTCGTGACCGAGTACTCGTCCACCGCGTCCTGCGAGAGGTTGTACTGGACCGCGAGGTTCTCGGCGGTGATCGCCATCGGGAAGCCGGTGTAGCTGTCCGTCAGCGCGCTCCAGAGCGAATCTTCGAGCCCGCCCTTGCCGAGCGGAATGCCCCAGCGCGCCCCGCGGATGATGTGCGGCGCCTGGCTCATGGACTCGGTGCCGCCGGCGAGGACGACCTGCGCTTCGTCGTTCAGCATCATCTGGGCGGCGGTGACGAACGCCTGAAAGCCGGAGCCGCACAGCCGGTTCACGCCCAACGCGCCGATGTGCGTCGGAACGCCGCTGCGGAGGCCCACGTGGCGCGGGAGGTAGATCGCGTCCGGCGAGGTCTGAATCACGTTGCCGTAGACGACGTGCTGGATGTCTTCGGGGCTCACCTTCGCCTGAGCGATGGCGGCCTTGGCGGACTCCACTGCGAGGTCGGTGGCGGAGAGATCCTTCAGCGCTCCGCCGAACGTGCCGAACGCCGTCCGCTTGCCGGAGAGGAACCAGATCTCTTCGTTCTTCGAAACGCTCTTCATCGCTGCTGCTCCGTAGGTAAGGCTCGAAAGGGGGCGCACCATGCCCGATCTGCGACGGGGTCTACAACAGAAGGAATAACGGCCTCAGCGCCTGTCGGCCAAAGCGGAATCGAGGCCGGCCGGGCACTCAGGGGCTCGCTCTAACGAGGCACCGTAAGGAGCGAATTTCCCTCTATTCACTCGGCAGGCCACGCGGGGCTATGACGCGCGCATGTTTCGATCGCTCGTCACAGCGCTGCTCGTCCTCGCCATCACCGGCTGTAACTGCGGCGGCGGCGGAGGGGGGGACGGCGGCTTCGTGGATTCGGGGACGGGCGGTGGCGAGGGCGGGAACGCGGGAGGCGGAGGCGGCTCTTCGGACGCGGGCATCGCAGGCGCGGAGCTGATGCAGAAGCTCGGCGGACTGTGGAGTGGACCGGCGGATCAGACGCCGCTCGGGAGCTTTCCCGTGCTGAGCATGGACTTCCGCGCGGCGACTCCACACTTCCTCTTCGGCCGCACGGACATCGACAGCCAGAACAACCTGCGCTTCGGGCTGAGCGTCGAGACGTATGACGGCGCGGACGTGCTCGCGTACCGCAACGGCGGCTACTTCCAGGGCGTGCTCCGCGACAGCCGCACGAAGCTGGTGGACAGCGACGGCGGCACGTACCACTTCTGCGCCAGCCCTCAGGGCTGCGGCTACATCGACGCGACGTTCAGCTTCCCGAACCCGGATTCGCTGGTGTTCGACGTGCGCGTGATGGGCAACCCGCACGAGCACTGGACGCCTACCCGAGTGGAGACGCGCACGCTGCCCACGCCCTTCCCCGCCGATTGGACTTCGCAGGGCGATGGCAGCGCGCCGTGGCCGACGATGCCCACGCTGAACGCCACCGTGAACTGGACCACCGCGCTCGGCGCGAACGCGGACGTGTGGATCATCCTCACCACGACGAACTGCGCGCCGAGCTTCACGTGCAAGGCGAGCCGCCAGCTCAAGACCGTCGCGTCAGCCGGTGCGACGACCTCGGCGCTGAGCCTCGATCAGGTGCACCCGGGCAGCTACAAGCTCACCGCGCTCGTGGACAAGAACCAGAACTTCGCGACGACGCTGCGCCTGGATACCGGAGATCTCCTCGCCGTGGACGTGCCGCTCACGATCTCGACGACAGGCAACACGAGCACGACCGCGAGCGCGACGTACACGGTGCCATAAACGCGAAAGCGTCAGCGCATCAGTTCGATCACCGCCGAGACGACCGCCGCGATCGTCGCCAGCGTCCACAGCAGTCCGTGCAGGTTCTGCCAGCGGATCTCGCTCTGACCGTAGCTGCCGAACCAACGCTTCGCCGCGGAGATCCGATCGTCCTGCGAGAACGCGCCGGAGGGCTGCAGCTTCTCGTTGTCGATGCGTCGCAGGTGCGCCTTGAACACGCGGTCCGGCGCGTACTCCTCGAGCCCTCCCGAGTAGTAGCGACCCGTGAGCTCGCGCGCGGGACGCCGGTAGTTCGCCGTCACCACGAAGCCGTCGTCTTTGAGAGGCGTCAGGAAGTAGAGCCGCGCCGCGCCGTCGCGTCCCAGATACAGCGTCGCGAACACGTGCACGTCCGGCTTCGCGTAATCGAAGGAGCTCGTGAAGCCGGTGAAGAGCGGCTTCTCCCAGTGAGAGCCGAGCGCTTGGAA
>JBJMQN010000152.1:0-2521 GCA_045802665.1 Myxococcaceae bacterium
AGCTGATGGCGGACTCGGACACGCTGGGCACGCTGCTGAAGGGCGTGTTCCTCACCAAGGGGATCGCCGTCGGCTCGCCGGAGTGGGATCAGTTCATCAACGCGGCGAAGTGGATCCTGGATGACGTGGACCCGATCAACATCGCGCCGTACGCGAAGACGCGCTCGATCACCTACGTCGATCCGCTGACCGGCGAGACGAAGCAGCAACAGCCCAAGCGCCTGCGGATGCAGATGGCGAAGGGCGACTCGGTGGTACCGAACAGCTCCACCTACCGGCTGCGCGACGCGACCGGCGTTCCTTCGTCCGAGTTCCACGAGTTCAACGTGAACGCGGCCACCGGCCACGGCTTCCTCGCGAATCCCGCCGACATCGGCTTCATCCCGGGCCAAGCGGATCTCGGCGACTTCCTCGGAGGCAACTAGCCATGCGCCACCTTTTCTCCGCAGCGCTGCTGTTCGTCTCCTCCGCCGCGCTCGCCGGTGGCTTCGTCGTCGCCGAGCAGGACGCCGCCGCGATTGGCCGCAGCGGCACCGCGATCGCCTCCGCGCAGAACGCATCCTCCATTCACTACAACCCCGCCGGGCTCATCGGGCCTCGGGGCGTGTTCGCCACCGCCGGCTTCACCGCGATCGCGCCCAGCGTGAGCGCAACTGATCCGTCGAGCGGTCAGGTCAGCAAGGCGTCCGGCGGGATCAAGACGCCGCCCTACGCGTACGTGGGCTACGGGATGGACAAGCTCTCGCTGGGCCTCGGCTTCAACGCGCCGTTCGGCGGCGGGCTCAAGTGGGATGACGATTGGCGCGGGCGCTTTCAGCTCACGTCGATGGAGCTGCAAGTCCTCGCGGGCCACGCAGGCGCCGCGTATCAGGTGACGCCGCAGATCTCGTTGGGCGCGACGGTGAGCGTGTTCAACGCGTCAGTTGCGCTCACCAAGCACACCGACTTCGTGGACAGCGAAGGCACCGCGCAGGTCGGCGGCAGCGGCACCGGCATCGGCGGGGCGCTGGGGATCAACATTCAGCCGCGGCGCGAGGTGAAGATCGGCATCGTGGGCAAGCTGCCGACGACCGTTCCCATCACCGGCCGGGCGCACTTCCAGGACGTGCCGCCGGACTACGGCAACATGCTGCAGGACCAGGGCATGAAGTCGTCCGTCACGCTGCCGGGCAAGATTGGGCTTGGAGTCCAGACGGACACTCAGTGGGCGCGCTTCTACGCGGACGCGGAGCTGACGTTCTGGTCGTCGTTCAAGTCGTTCGACGTGAGCTTCGATAAGACGACGGACCTCAATCAGTCCGAGCCGCGCAACTGGCAGAACTCGCCGACGTTCCGGCTGGGCGCCGAGCGCGACATCGCGAACACCACCGTGCGCGCGGGCGCGATGTACGACAGCAGCGCGTCACCTTCGAACACGATCTCGCCGTCGCTCCCGGACAGCACGCGCATCGGCTTCAGCCTCGGCGTGGGTCACGATCTCGGGCCAGTGCACGGCGACGCCGCGTACCAGTTCATCTCGTTCCTGCCGCGCGAGGCGACGGGTGAGGCGTTCGCGGCGAAGTACAGCGCCAGCGCGCACATGCTCGCGATCTCCATCAGCTTCAAGCAGGAGCAGCCGCGCTCGAAGGCGATCGAAGAGGAAGATCCGATCGCGCCCGCGCCGCTCGTGGACGCGGTCAGCCAGCGCTGAGCTACTTGCCGTACGTCGGCAGCGCACCTTCCTTGAAGATGCGCTTCTGCGTGATCTGGTTCTCGCCGAGCTGAGCGTTCACCTCGTCCGTGGCACCGGCCTCGTCGACAGTGCCGTGGACGGTGAGCTGTCCAATCGTGATCTCGACGCCGTTGGTTCGGCTCGAATCTCTG
Organism: Myxococcaceae bacterium; assembly: GCA_045802665.1. Lineage (GTDB taxonomy): Bacteria > Myxococcota > Myxococcia > Myxococcales > Myxococcaceae > JBJMQN01. The sequence continues at coordinate 1,864 of JBJMQN010000152.1, forward strand.
CGCAGCGTCGCTTCGGTCACCGCGGTGAGGCTCTCCGAGGGAGAGAACTGTTCGACCTTCAGCTCCTTCGCCTTGCCCTTCAGGTACGCCTTCGTGAGCTGGGCGATGAGCGGATCGCCCGGCAAGCCCGCCTTGTCCTTCGTGGAGAACTTCGCGCTCAGGGGCGCGCCCTTCTGCTTGCCCTGCACGGTGTAGTCGTTGCCGTTCTCGCGCTTGAGGATGACCTGGAGCGCGATCTCTCCGTTTTCGACGCGCACGTAGCGCCGCTCCGAGATGCGGCCGGCCTTGTCGAGGACGATCGCGCCGCCGGTATCCAGCGACCGGATCGTCGTCTTACCGATCGTCAAGAACATCGTGCTCGAGGACGCCTGCGCCATCCCGCCATCTTTCGTTTTGGCGTACTCGTCGCGCTGGAACCCGAGCGGCTGCTCCCCGAGCTTGATGATCTGGATCTCCCGGTAGGCGGGTGCAGCAGCCGCGGAAGCCTTCTGCATGGAGCTCGCGAGGCCGGAGGCCACGCGCTCGAACGTCTTCACGTAGCCGGGCTCATCCAGCGTGCACAGCAGCGGCACTTCGTCGGACGCGAACGACATCACCTTGAGCTGCCCGAGCGCCTTCTGCCCGTTCTGCTGCGTGAAGTACGCCACCTCCACGAACA
>JBJMQN010000153.1:0-7238 GCA_045802665.1 Myxococcaceae bacterium
CTTCCGCGTCACCTCCAGCGGCGTGGTCACCAGCACGAGCTCCGGGTGGTAGCTCCCGCCCGTGCTCTGCACTTCGCTGATTCGTCCGCCCGTCGTCACGAGCTTCGTGACCTTCTCGTTGAGCCGCACGTTCACGCCCGCAGCGCGCACCGTCGCCGCGTACGGCTCGATGAAGTGCGACTGCAGATCGCCTTTCAGAATCGACAGGAACGGCATCGGCGCCCGGACCCAGAAGCTGCTGATCAGCTTCGCGGTCATCGCGGACATCTCGTAGGCGGGGATGGCGCTCGCCTTAAGCACGTTCTCCTGCTCCATCTCAGGGATGTGCTTCGTCATGTACCAGCGGTCGCGCATCATCCCGACGCGGCTCACCTGATCCAGCACCGCCTTGTTGCTGAGCGGCTGCCCCAGCATGTCGAGCACGAAGTACCAATAGAGCAGCGCGTCCGGCCATGGAAGGAGCCCCGTGCGGAGCATCTTGAGCAGTGACGTCAGCGAGTCCGGCACCGACTGCGTCACGTACCGCGGCGACTCGCCCTCTGGCTTCAGGTAGTGCCAGCGATCGAAGTCGATCAGCGAAATGCCGAGCTCGGCCAACAGCCCGCGCACGTTCCGGTACCACGCCGGGAAGATGTGGTAGCCGTGCTCGAACGCGCGTCCGCCGCTGATGTCCGCGCCCGCCTTGCCGCCGAGTCTTGCGGACCCCTCCAGCAGCGTGACGGGAAACCCTGCTTTCGCGAGCGCCCGTCCTGCTGTCATGCCTGCGAGGCCACCACCGATGATCAGCACGTCGCGCAAGGGCGTAGCTCCATGCAAAGCTGGACAAACGCGGATATCGTAGCCGGGCCGCAGCGCTAAGCCGAGCGGGGGAGTTCGATTGGCCGGAGAGAAGGATTCGCTCGACCAGCGTTGGCAGAGCTCGTTGCGCACGTTGTCCGTGCAGCGAGCGCGGCTGGCGGCTGCGTTGGCCGCGGTCCTCGTGCCCGCGGGCGCGGTGCTGGATTGGGTGCTGCCCGAGCATGTTCGCGGCCAGTTTCTCGCCGTCCGCCTCGCGACCACCGGGGTCATCGCTCTCATCTTCGCGCTGACATTCTGGAGCGGTGCGGTGCGCTTCGGCCGTGCGCTGCTGTTTGCGCTGGCGGTCACCATCGCCACCGGCATCGGCGTGCTGCAGCTCATCGGCGGGCCAGCCGCGAGCGACTACTACGCGGGGCTGCTCGTCACGATGGTGGCGCTGGGCATCCTGTACCCGTGGGGCGTGGGCGAGATGGCCGTCACCTGCATCACCATCTGCGCCATCTCCGCCGCGGCGCTGTTCGAGCGCGGCCGCCCCGACCTCGCCGCTGCCTTCAAGCAGATCTACTTCCTCGTCAACACGGCCATCGTCGTGGTCGCCGGCTCGTACTTCACGCGGTCTCTCCGCGAACGCGAGTTCCGTGCGCGCGAGGCGCTGGAGCAGAAGACGCGCGAGCTCCGAGAGCTGGACGAGCTCAAGACGCGCTTCTTCGCCAACGTGAGCCATGAGCTCCGGACGCCGCTCACGGTCGTGCAGGCGCTGGTCGAAGAGCTCCGGAGAGGCAGCAGTCCGGATGCGCCGAAGCTTCTAGCCTCCATCGATCGCAACGCGCAGCTGGTGCTGCACCTGATCAACGATTTGCTGGAGCTCTCACAGCTCGACGCGGGAAAGGCACAGGCGCGCAAGGAGCCGTTCAGCCTCTCCGAGCTCGCCGAAGAGCAGGTGGAGGCCGTGCAGCTCCTCGCAGAGCACAAGGGCGTGCGGCTGCGTTGCAAGAATGATCCGGTGGGCGCGTTCCTCGATCGCGAGAAGACCGCGGTCATCCTCCGAAACCTCATCTCGAATGCGCTCAAGTTCACCGGCGCGGGCGGGGAGGTCGACGTCTCCGTCGGCGAGCGCAACGGCGAAGCGTGGCTCATGGTCCGCGACACCGGCCCCGGCATCGCGCCTGAGGACCACCGGCAGATCTTCGATCGGTGGGTGCGCCTGCAAAACGCCGAGCAACGAAACCTGCCGGGCTCCGGCGTCGGCCTCGCGCTGCTGAAGGAGCTCTCCGAGATGCAGGGCGGAGCAGTCGAGGTCGTGAGCGCGGTGGGCCTTGGCAGCACGTTCATCGTCCGCTTCGCCGGCGCCGCCACGGCCCCCGTCGGAAAGTCCGCGCCCACTCCCCATGCACGGCTGCTGCCGCAGGATGTGGTGGACGCCATCGAAGCGCAGGAGCTCCCCGTCACGCCGTCCTCCGAGCGCGTGTTGATCGTCGAGGACAACCACGACCTGCGAGCCTTCCTCGAAACCTTCCTCGGCCGGGCGTTCCAGGTGCTCTCCGCCCCAGATGGCGCCGAGGCGCTGGAGCTGCTTAGCCGCGAGCACGTCGACCTCGTGGTGAGCGACATCCGGATGCCGAGGTTGTCCGGGCACGACCTGCTGCAGAAGATCCGCGCGAACGACAAGCTCAAAGACCTTCCCGTGCTGCTCTTCACCGCGCACCGTGGCGTGGACGCGGCGGTGGCGAGCCTGAACGCCGGCGCGGACGACTTTCTCGGAAAGCCGTTCAGTCCCCGGGAGCTGCTCGCGCGCGTGCAGGCGCTCATCCGGATGCGGCGGCTTCACCGGCAGCTCTCGCAGGCGGAGAAGCTCTCCATGCTGGGGACGTTGTCGGCAGGGCTCGCGCACGAGATCCGAAATCCGATCAACGCGCTCGTGAACTCGGTGCCGCTCATCCGGCAGGACCGAAACTCCGCCGAAGCCGACGAGCTGCTCGAGGTCGTCGAGCAGTCCGCTCACCGCGTGAGCCGCATCGTGGATGACTTCCTCGGCTACTCGCGACAGAGCACGCACAGGCCGTCGCGTTGGCATCCGCCGCGTTCGATCGACGCGATGGTGCGGCTGCTGAAGCTCAAATACGCGCAGGTGCAGGTGGAGCCGCTGGTCGAGTTCGAGGACGAGGTCGCAGGACACCCGGACCGGCTGGACCGCGTGCTGATGAACCTGCTCGACAACGCGGCGAAGGCGGTGGACGGGAAGGGGCGCATCCGCGTGCACGCGAAGGCTGCGCAGAACGGGCTGCAGCTCACCGTTGCGGACGATGGTCCCGGCATTCCGCCGGACGTGCTCCCGCGCATCTTCGAGCCGTTCTTCTCGCTCCGCGCTCACGGCGAAGGCACCGGGCTGGGGCTTCACCTCGCGCTGCAGACCGTGCGCGCGCACGGCGGACGGCTGGAGGTGCACTCGGAGCCGGGCAAGGGCGCGACGTTCACCCTCTGGCTGCCGCTCAAGGAGGTGCCCGATGCCGGGACCGACGCTGCTGTTGGTGGATGACGAGCCGAACAACCGGCTCGTGTTCCGGCTCGCGCTTGCGGATGCGTTCGAGGTGCTCGTAGCGAAGGACGCGGAGGAGGCGCTCGAGCTGGTGGGTGAACGCGAGGTGGACATCGTCTTCACGGATCATCGGATGCCGGGCATGTCGGGAGTGGAGCTGTGTGAACGGCTTCGGCACCTGCGACCTTCGGTTCCCAGAGTGCTCCTCACCGCGCATCCGCAGGACGGCGCCGTGCGACAGGCCCTCTCCGACGGGCGGGTGATGGAGCTCATGGCCAAGCCGTGGGAGCGCGAACAGGTCGTGGAAGTGGTCGCGAAGCTGCTGCGCCGGGTCGCCTCGGGCAGTTGAGGCACACACCCTCGGCTTCCGGGGTGTGAAGCGTGCTGCACAGAATTATGGGCCCGGGCGGTCAATGAAGTTGCGGCGCGCGCTCGGCAGTCGCTATGTAGGCGCCGCTATGAAGGACTACCTGCGTCACGAAACTGGCCGGATGTTCGAGAACGGCTTTCTAGAGGCCGCCTCGAGGGTGCATCCGGCGACGCCCTTCCTCTTCTACATTCCGATCATCACCGCGCTCGAGGCGTGGGCGCTGAGCTCGCGCGTGACGACCGTCGCGATGAGCGCCGCGTTCCTGCCGCTGGGCTGGGTGACGTGGCAGCTCATGGAGTACGCGTTGCACCGCGCCTTCTTCCACTGGGAGGGCAGCGGCCCGTTCACCCGGCGGCTCCACGACATCATCCACGGCTACCACCACCACTACCCCGACGACGACAAGCGGCTCGTGATGCCGCTGGGCGCATCCATTCCGCTGGCGATCGTGATCGTCGGGCTGCTCTGGATCGTTGGCCGCCCCGACGCGACCGTGCCGTACTTCGTGGGAATCGTCGGCGGGTACCTCTGGTACGACTTCAACCACTGGGCGACGCACTACCGGAACCCCAAAACCGCGTGGGGCAGGACGCTCCGCAGCCATCACATGGCGCACCACTTCGCGGATCATTCGAAGAACTTCGGGATCAGCCATCGCTGGATTGATCGCGTGATGGGGACGCTGAAGAAGCGGGACGCGGCGAACCCGCGCTGAGTGGCGGGTCCCGCGGGACGGGTCACTTCGCTGCATTCGCGCTACGCTTCGTTGCCGTGGCGCCCGCTCTTGCAGCGTTGATGCTCCTCGTCGCTTCGGCGGACGGTGAGCTTGCTTCAGCACCGGCTGAGGCCACCGCGCGCGTCGTCTATCGATCCGAGGACGCTCCGCTCGACTCGACGAGCTCGCTGATGGCTTCGGTGGGCGCATCGGCCGTTGGCGCGACGATGATGATTGCGTCCACGATCCGGCTCGTGAATGGGAGCGGGGTTCAGCTGCCCACGAACCTCGTGATGCTGTTCAGCGGGTTCGCGTTCTTCAACTTCGGGCCCAATGCCGCGGACGCGTTGATGGGGGATGGGATGCGGCTCGCCCGGCGCGGGTTCATGCGGCTGGCGCTGCTCGTCGGTTCCGCCGCGTTGGTCATCGTGGGCCCGGTGGGTCTTCTCGGCACTCTCGCGGGCACCATCGGTTGGCTCGTCTGGGTGGCCGCGGATTCGGTGGATGCGTTGAACGCGCCGGCGCGATGGGCGGAGCGCATGAATGGCGTGCCCCCTGGCGCTTCTTCCTCGGGCCCGCTGTTCAGGTTCTGATCATGGGACTTCTGCTTTCCACGCTGCTCGCCGCCGCGCCTGCTTCCGGGCTGGAGCCATTCTTCTTCTTCGTGGGGGACTGGACGTGCTCGGGCGACGTCGCCGCTGAGTGGAGCTGGTCCGTGAGCAAGCCGGATGAGGTGGGGCAGATCATCGGCAGCGGCGAGACCGCGACCGCCGAGGGTTCGCTGAAGGTTTTTCGCGACACGTTCAGCTACGGAAAAGAAGAGAAGAAGAAGCTCATGCACGTCGTCGTCTTCCACGCGGCGAGCGGCGTCGAAGCGCTCTCCACCGACGGCTGGGCGGGCGACAAGCTCGTCTTCGCGGGGGATTTGCGGCAGGCGAATAGCCGCGTGAGGGTGCGCGAGACTTTCAAGCGCTGGGGCGACGAGGCCTTCACGCAGATCCACGAGCAGGAGCTGCTCGACGGGAGCTGGAAGGTGACCGGCACCGCGAACTGCAGGCGGGTGTCAGCAGGGCACTGAGCGTCGAACGCTCACCGCTGCCCCAAGTCCATCGCGCCCAAGCGCCCTGACGCGACGCTCACCGCTCGCGCGTTGACCGCTCGCTCTACTTTCCCCGAAGCCGCTCCTTGAGCTTCGCGATCTCTTCTCGCAGCTGCTCGTTCTCACGCTCCTTCTGAGCGAGCTTCGTCTGCGTATCCGAGAGCTCCATCAGGAGCCCGCGCACCTGAATCATCAAGCGCCCGTCTTCGGGCACCGCGGTCTGACCGGTGGGCGCGGGCACTCGAACTTCGACGCGCGCGGGCTGGCCTGCTTCTTCCGGTGGCGCCATCTGCCAGGTGGACGGCGTCGGTCTCCGCGCGAAACTCCCCGGCGTGTCCTTCCGACCGGGCCCCGCGCTGCGAGCGGACTTCTCTGTATTCGCCGGCTTGGAGAGCGGCTCCGGCGTGTGCATTGGCGCCTGGCGCCGCGCGGCCTGTGCATCCTCTTCGTGCTCCGCCGCGTAGCCCTCCAGCGTCGCGAAGCCGAAGTCGAAGGCCTCCTTGCGCGTGGATTCCATGTCGTGATCCACGACGGCGCCACCGGTGTTGCTGCGCTGTCGCAGGCCGCCGACGAGCTTCTCCACCCGCGCCTGCGTGGCGAGGTCCATCGGATCGAACATCACGCCCATGCCGGCCGCGCGCCCGAGCCGCTTCGCCTGCTCCGCGTTCACCACGCCCGCAACCCGCCCGGTGATCTTCAGCGGCTTCTCAGGAGTCCCGTCCAACAGCTCCATCGCGAGCGCAGTGCCCGGCGGCAGCGGCTCGTCGGTGCGCACGAACACCCCGCCCACCGAGACGTTGTCCACCGGCATCGCGAGCGCGGTGTGCTCCCCGGCCCGGAAGTGCGTGGCGATTCCCTTCGCCTGCACGCGGGCATGCTTTCTACGGTTTCGACTCAAGATGCTCTCGAGGATAGCGCGGCAATTCGCGCGTCAAAATGCGACGCCCCGGCAAGCGCGTGGCTCACCGGGGCGCGTTTGCGACAATTCGTGGCCTACGACTTCTGGAACGTGTCGTTGAACTCGCTGATCGCCTTGTTCAGCGCGGTCTTGATGTCCGCGGTGAGCTCGCGCTTGGCAGCGATGTCCTTCGGGAGGTTCGGGTAGCGCGCCTCGACGTACTCGAGGAACTCATTCGCCCAGCGAACGATGTCCTTGGGCTCGATGTCGCGCACCCAGCCGCGCTTCTGCGCGTCGTCGCGGTTGGTGGCCGCGTACAGCTGCATGACCTGCTTCTCCACCGGCAGCGGCGAGTACTGCGCCTGCTTGAGCAGCTCCACCAGACGAATACCGCGCGCCAGCGTCTCCTGCGTCGCCTTGTCGAGGTCGGATCCGAACTGCGCGAACGCCGCGAGCTCACGGTACTGCGCGAGCTCCAGCTTGAGCGAGCCTGCGACCTGCTTCATCGCCTTGATCTGCGCCGCGGAACCGACTCGGGAGACGGAGAGACCGACGTTGATCGCCGGCCGGACGCCCGCGAAGAAGAGATCCGTCTCGAGGAAGATCTGCCCGTCGGTGATCGAGATCACGTTCGTCGGGATGTACGCGGACACGTCGCCTGCCTGCGTCTCGATGATCGGGAGCGCGGTGAGCGAGCCTGCACCTTCCGCATCAGACAGCTTCGCGGCGCGCTCGAGCAGGCGCGAGTGAATGAAGAACACGTCGCCCGGATACGCCTCGCGGCCCGGTGGGCGGCGGAGGAGCAGCGAGAGCTGGCGGTAC
>JBJMQN010000154.1:0-3662 GCA_045802665.1 Myxococcaceae bacterium
CGCGGAGCTCCAGAAGCCCGAGGACGGTGGATCGATCGACATCAAGTTCAGCTCGATCGAGGTCCACGCGAAGGGCGACACCACGAAGCTCGAGCGCGGTCCCGAAGGCTGGCGGGTCGTGAGCCCCGTGAATGCACCCGCGGACAAGATCGCGGTGGACGCGCTCTCCAGCCAGCTTCAGACGGCGAAGTTCAAGGAGAAGCTCGAGGAGAATCCGACGGACGAGGATCTCGCGAAGTACGGCCTGAAGGATCCGAAGTTCACCGTCATCGGCGTGGCCTCGTTCCCGGACGGCACCACGAAGACGGTGAAGCTCGAGGGCGGCATCGACAACCCGTTCGACAACAGCGTCTACATGCGCCGCGACGGCGACAAGGCCGTGTACACCGGCGAAGGCGGCTTCCGGTATTCGCTGGAGAAGAGCAGCTTCGATCTCCGCGACAAGGAGCTGTTCAACTTCGACGAGCCGAGGCTCAAGGAGCTCCGCGTGAAGGGCGCGGGCGGCGTGGAGTGGGCGATCGTTCAGGACGGGCTGAAGAAGTGGCGGATGACCAAACCCATGGAGACCCCGGCCGACACGTCGACCATCAGGAACATGCTCGTGAGCTTCCGCGGAGAGCGGGCGCAGGCGTTCCTGCAGGACTCTCCCGAGAAGCGGAAGGCGCTCGGGCTGGAGACACCGCTCATCGACGCGACGTTCGTGGGCGACGAAACAGTGCGAGTCCGGATGGCTACCGCCTCTGGCGATGCGGGCAGCGGCAGCTACGCGCTCATCGAACGGACCGGAAACACGGTGCTGGCAGAGGTGCGGCCTACCGCGGTGTCGGTGCTGGGGAAGAAGCCGGATGATCTCAAGGACAAGACCCTCGTCCAGATCGACGCCAACGCGGTCGCGAAGGTGACGATCACGCCTGCCAACAGCGCAGGGGACACCGTGACGGTGGAGCGGGCTCACGGCACTGACGGCGGAAAGAGCGATCAGTGGATGGTGACCTCGCCACAGAAGCAGCCGGCGAAGGCGTTCAAGATCTCCGCGCTCTTGTGGAGCCTCGGAAACCTCAAGGCGTCCACGTTCGGCGAAGAGAACCCGAAGGACTGGAACAAGTACGGCGTCGGTCCGAAGTCGGAGACGATCACTCTCTTCGACGAGAGCGGGAAGGTGCTCGGCTCGTTCGTGCGCGGCAAGGACGTTCCGGAGAAGCCGGGCCTCATCTTCGCGCGGGGGACGAAGAGTCAGGTCGCCGAGGTCGAGGTCGCTCGGCTCGCGGATCTGCCAATCTCCGTCGCCGACTTCGCTGACACAACGCCCTCCGACGCAGGCGTTCGCTGATTAGCCGCGGCGGAGCGTGAGGATCGTCACCTCGGGCGGAGAGGCCACGCGCGGCCCGAGCAGAATGCCTCCGAACCCGAGCCCGCGATTCACGTAGAGCCGGTTTCCGCCCACGTCGTAGTGACCGCGCACGTACGGCTGACCGGCGATGGTGAACACGCGCGGCGTGATCGACGGCAGGTACACCGAACCTCCGTGCGTATGACCGGAGAGGCAGAACAGGCCGCGATCCTCGGGGAGACTCCGGATGCTCACCGGCGTGTGCGCCAGCACCAGCGACGATCCTCCCGCCGTCGAACCCTTGAACGTCGCGTCCACGTCCTGATGGCCGCTGTGCTGGTCGTCGATGCCGAAGAACGTGAAGGGCGCGCCGTTGATGCGCGTGACGGTGTGCTCGTTCTGCAGCACGGTCACGTCCGCGTGTTCGAGCTGCGTGCGGAGATCCTTCGGATACGTCCAATGATCGTGGTTGCCGAGCACCGCGAACGTCGGGACCTTCTTCCGCAGCGCGATGAGCTGCCCCACCCGCTCCACCGGATCCGGCTTCCAGGTGATGTAGTCGCCGGTGAGCACGAGCACGTCTGCCTTCTCGCGCTCCACCGCTTCGAGCGCGGCGATGACCCGGCCATCCGGCGTTCCGATGCCGATGTGAATGTCGGAGAGCTGCGCGACTTTCAGCCCGTCGTGCGCCGGATCCAATCCGCTCAGCGTCACGTCCACGTGCTCGATCTCGAAATGGACCGCCTTGTTGTGGACCTTTTCCGCTCGCGCAGCCGTTGCCGCCACCAGTCCCGCCGCAGCGCCTCTCAACACCTGACGTCTCGTCATTGGCATGGTGCGCAGAGTGCTGCACGCGTACGGAACCGGTACGGAAGTCGTGTGAAACGTGTGTGAATCGTCGCGGCCCGCTCTTTCACCTGACGCGACGTGACGTAATCTCCCCGCGCTCCATGGCGCAGATCCTCCTCATCGATGACGACGCGGCGCTGCTCGAGGTGCTCGCGCTCTCGTTCGAAGACGCGGGCCACGCGGTCTCCCGAGCGAAGGATGGCAGCGAAGGCTGGGAGCGGCTCCGGAAGAACAAGCCCGACGTCATCGTGAGCGACGTGAACATGCCTGGCATCGACGGGTTCGCGCTCTGCAAGAAGTTGCGATCCTCCGGCGACGCGACGCCGCTCATCCTCCTCACCTCGCGGGACTCGGAGATCGACGAGGCGCTGGGCCTGGAGCTGGGCGCGGACGACTACGTGAGCAAGCCGTTCTCCACTCGAGTGTTGCTCGCGCGCGTTTCGGCGCTGCTCCGGCGAGAAGAGCTTCGTGGAGGCGGCGCGGCGAAGCAGAACCGGCTCGTGCAAGGCGCGCTGGAGTTGGACGCGGAGCGGCTCGAGGTCCGTTATTCGGGGAAACCCATCCGCGTGACCGTCACCGAGTTCCGCCTGCTGGAGGCGATGGCGCGGCGGCCGGGCATCTTGTTCTCGCGCGAGAAGCTCCTTCAGCTCACGCGCGACGACGACTCCATCGTCGTGGACCGGATCGTGGACACCTACGTGCGGCGTCTCCGGCGGAAGCTGGAGGAGGTGGAGCCCTCGTTCGATCTCATCGAGACGGTGGTGGGAGCGGGCTATCGGTGGAAGGAGCGCTGATGCGCCCGCGCCGGACGCTGCGACGCCACGCGTTCCTGATCGCGCTCGCGGTGATGCTGTCTCCGCTCATCCTGGTGATGAGCACCAACTGGACCGAGTCGCTCTTCGCGGATCGCACGCGCGAGCACACGGAGAACGCTGCATCCGAGGTCGCCACAGCGCTCGCCTCGAATGCGGCCGCTGCAACGTCCGCCGCCGAAGCGAACGCGAATCGGTGGAACCTGCGCGTTCGGATCGTGGAAGACGGCAAGCTGCTCGGCGACGAAGACCAGCTCATCGGCCACGGCGCGAAGTTCGTCTTCGGCGACGTCCTCTACGGCCCCGAACGTAAACCCGTCCTGAGCTCGCTGGATCGCGACTACGGCGAGCTCGCGGAACGGCTCGAGGTGAAGAACGCGCGAGCGAACGGCTCGGACTCGCAGTGCCGCTTCATCGTCGCCGGCAACGTCTACGTCTGCTCCACCGCGATGCGCGTTCAGGCGAACGGACGTGAGTACGTGGTTCACGTGGAGGGCTCGTCTCGCAGAGCGCTGCAGACGCTCTATGAATCCCGCCGTCAGCTCGTGAAGCTGATGCTGTTCGCGGGCGCGCTTGGGCTCGTGCTGGCCTGGTGGACGGTGCGGTCGTTCGTGAAGCCGGTGGAGGCGCTGCGAAACGAGATGCTCGGCCGCGCGACGCAGGCTGTCCCC
>JBJMQN010000155.1:0-9612 GCA_045802665.1 Myxococcaceae bacterium
CTCCACGGCATTCTTGGCGTTGTCCGGATCCTCGAGCGGCGCGCCGAAGTACGCCATCAGCCCGTCGCCGATGAACTTGTCCAGCGTGCCGTGGTGCTTGAACACCGCTTCGACCATGCGCCCGAGGTAGTCGTTCAAGAGCTGCACGACCATCGACGGCGGCAGCTTGTCCGACTGAGCGGTGAAGTCGCGCAGGTCCGAGAAGAGCACGGTCACCTCGCGTGACACGCCGTCCGCCGAGACCTCGGTGAGGCTCTGCACGCGTTCAGCGACGGCGGGCGAGAAGTAGCGGCCGAGCTTCTCGCGTTTGATCTCTTCCTCGGTGACGGCGAGCACCAGCATCCGGACCCGCCGCACCATCCGAGCGCAGCCGGCGGCCACGGTGGCGAGGACGACGGTGGCGAGGATCATCGCCGCGACCTGCACGCCCGCGAAGTACATCAGCACCACTTCGAACACGACGGTGGAGACCAGCGTCACCCAGACCGCGCGCGAGTCGAGCGAGAAGGACGCGACCACGATGATCGCCGCGTAAATCCCGACTGTGAACCCCGCCACGCCGGACGCGTTCGAAGAGCCGAGCGAGCTGTACTGCACGTAGAACAGCATCGGCACGTCGATGACCGCGATGAGGTAGCCGGCCCACTTTCCCGCGTCGTCGCGCCGCCAGATGAGGTAGCCGGTGAGCGCAGTGACCGCGAAGTAGCCGCCGAGCGGCATCACCGTGCTCGCCCAGTCCTGCCGGTCCACGACGTAGGTCAGAATGACCGCGAGCGTGAACGCGATCAGCGCAACGACGAACCGCACCGGCGCGAGGAAGTTCGCGCTGCGACGAGCCTCCAGGCCCACGGCCCGGGCCAGCGTCTCGCCGCTTCGAGTGGCCAGTGCGTTGAGTCGTTCGGTAGGCATTTAGACGGCGGCGTAGGCCCCCATGTCGGCATCAGCGCCGCGCGAGAGCTTCTTGCCGAGGAGATCGAGGAGCCCCTGCGGCGTCTGCTTCGGATCCGCCGTTCCCGCGGCAGGAGATGACGGCCCGAGTTTCTGACGGTGCACGCCCGACGGGAAGAATTCGGGAGCGCCGAAGCGGACGCCCGGCCCGGTGACGGTGCTTCCCTCCGGGAAGAGGGAATGATCGACGGTGACCTTCGCGGCGAAGTTGCCCAGCGTCGTGATCGCGGGAGCAGAGGGAACTTTCGGCGCGATGATCGAGTTGATGATCGTGAGCTCGGGTGAGCGCGTCATCGTGCCGCTCGCGAGGATCTCCGGACCCAACGGCGTTTTGCCGAGCCCCTGATTCTCCGCGAGCGTGCAGTGGACGAGCTTCACGTTCGCGCCTTCCTTGACGCGGAGCGCGCCGCCATGTTCCGCGGCGTTGCCGGTGATCGCGCACGCGAGAAGCTCCACTTCGCACTCTTCGTCCACGAGCAGCCCGCCGCCTTGCGCGCCCACGCACTTCTGGATCCGCACGCGGGTGAAGCTCGCCTTGCGCGCGACGAGGAACGCGCCGCCGCCGCCGTAGGATCGGCACACGCCGCCCTCGAGCAGACAGTCCTCCACCCAGAGCTCGTCGCCGCGCACGTACGCGATGCAGCCGCCCTGCGGCGAGCTGCCGTTCAGGAGCGACAGGCCAATCAGGCTGACTCTTCCGGTCTCCGCCGCGACGAGGATCGTGGGACCTGCGCGCCTGGCGTCGATGATCGATCTGCCCGGGCCTTCGCCTTTCAGCGTGAGCGGCTTGTCGATGACGAGCGATGCGGCGTGGGTCCCCGCCGGAACGTTGATCGTGTCGCCGGGCTTCGCGTTCTGGATCGCCTCGTTGAGGTTCATTCGGCCGCGCAAGCTAGCAGTTGCGCGACAGGTCCGGAGAGGCCACGCGCGGGGCGTGGCGAGTTCGTGACGCTACTGCCGGTTCACGCCATCGAAGAGGTGGCCCACAGCTCTCACGCCGATCGTGCCGCGCTCGGAGAACGAAGCGGCGGAGAGCGTTTCGCCCTCGCGGGTCACGTTGGTGAACAGCGCTTTCACCGAATCTCCGTTGCTGGCGACGGCGAGGCCCCGATGCAACAGCGGGACGGGGACGGTGGCGCGCGCGAGCTCGCGCCAGTCGGTGCCGTCGATCGACGTGCTCGCGATGAGGTCGGAGCCGTTGATGCTGAGCTTCAGGAACGCGGCGGTCTCAGGGCGGAAGCCGTCGGTCGTCGCTGCTTCGACGATCGAGACGGCCTCGCCGGTCTTCGCGCGGATCAGCGCGCGCGGCGGATGCTGATCGAACGGACGGCAGACGGCGAAGAACGCCGAGTCCGCCGCGTCGCTTTCTCTCGCCATCAGGCAGCCCTTCGCGAGCGGCTCCACGTGCGAGCTCGGCACCGACACCATCGTCTCCCACGTCTCGCTGGGCCCGTTGGGAGTCGATTCGTTCGAGGCGAAGTAGAAGCTGTCGCGGTTGTCGGCGAGATCTCCGGTGCTGGCCTCGACGCCGATGACGGCGCCCGGCTCTCTCACCGGCGGCGCGCAGCCGTCGCACGCGAAGGGGAAGCCGTTCGGGCTCTGCGTCGACGCCCAGGGATCCTGCAGGATGTTGAGCATGTCCATCGCGAGGTGATTTGTGCCCACCGCCTCCGCCGCGAGGAAGTCGGTCGAGTTGTTGAAGCTGAAGAGCCCCCGGTACACGCGGGCCACCAGCCCCTTCGAGCGGACTTGCGCGGCGCGCTCGTGCTGCTCGAAGACCATGTTGAACATCACCACGTCCGGCTTGTCGTCGTAGCTCTCCACCGGGCAGCCGCTGTCCACTCCGGGCGCGAGGAACATCAGGCGATCTCCGCGTCGGTACTGCGCGACTTTGTCCGAGGAGTTGCAGAGCGTGCCGCCGGTGACCGCGACGATGAACTTGCCGCGCAGCTCCGACAGCCTGGGGAACGAGCAGCTGCCCGTGACGGCGCTTCGCAGATCCGTCGCGCCGGGACAGCGGGCGATCAGATCCGAGGGCGTGATGATGTTCTCCCTGCCGAGCAGCCTGCTCACTTCGTCGTCCAGTGCCGCGAAGTCGTGTGAGCCTTCGAAGTTGCCCTTGAGATCGAGCCAGAGCGTCACGACCTCGTGCTCGGGGAACGAGCGGTGGAACGCCGTCAGAAGCCGAGCGCAATCCGAGAGCAGGTTGCAGGAGGTGCTGCGGTTCGCGGGCAGATCCTCGTGGTAGACGAACCAGTCGCCGGGCGGCGCGTCCACGCCTGCCTTGTGATCGTGGATGTCCAGCTCCAGGCTGCGCACGCGATCGTAGTCGAGCTGATCGAGCAGCGGCTCTTCGCGTTCGAACGCGTTGTGCGCGGACGTCTGCAGCGCTTCGTTGTACGGGACATTCGCGGGCTCCGCCGGCGCGAGCGCGACCGGCGGCGCGTCGTCGATCGCTCGGACCGTCGTGGGACCGCTGCAGGCCGCGAGGCAGAGGAGGGTGGCTGCGGAGAGGGCGTTTCGCATGGCCCGTGAAGTAGGCCAGCGGCTCTCCGCGCGGAATGACGGGCGGGGCCAATCGATTGGCAGAACGGGCCAATCAGCGCGCTGACGTCTCCCGGAAGGCCGCGGGGGTCATCCCGGTCGAGCGGCGGAACGAACGGTGAAACGCGCTCGCGTCGGAGAACCCGAGGACGAACGCGATCTCCGAGACGGACAGCTTTCGTTCCGCGAGGTGCTGCTTCGCGAGCGCACACCGCGTCTGCTGCAACAGCTCCGCGAACGTGTGTCCCTCTTCCGCAAGCCTTCGACGAAGCGTGCGCGTGCTGGTGGCGAGCTTCTTCGCGGCATCCGCTAACGTGGGCGTGCCGCTCTGAAGCGCCGAGGCCACGAACCGCCGGACTTCCGTTGCAGCACCGGCATCCTTCGGCGCCCGATCCAGGAGCGCATCCGCGTGGCCTTTGAAGAAGCGCGCCATCGCCGGGTCCGCCTTGACGGGCGGCAGCGAGAGCAACTGCTCGTCGAAGACCAGCGCGGCGAAGGGACGTTCGAACTTCACCGGCGCGTCGAAGAAGCGGACGAGGTGCTGCACGTCACCGGGCTTTCTCCAGGGGAAGCGAACCTCCTCTGGCTTCCACTTCACGCCGAGGTAGTTGCGGCTGGTATGGACGACCTCCGCGATCGCGCATTCGGCGGCGAAGCGGCTGCCGGGGTGACGGAGCTCGGCGGGCACGAGCCTCAGCTCTGCAAGGCCCTTCGCGACGTGAAGTTCCCACGATGCGACGTCGGTCCAGATCCCGAGATACCGCGCCGCGTTCTCCAGCCCTTCGCGAAAGCTGCCGCTGGTCATCATCGCGAACCCGAAGATCTCGTACGTCTCGATCCCGGTGGACTGCGCGACGCGGAGCGGGAAAGCGGCGTCGTGCGTCCGCTCCATCGCGGCGGCCCACAGCCCGTAGTACTCGTTCGCCGAAATCCGCGGATCGCCGTGCCTGTCCACCGGGTGCAGCGGTGCGAGCTCGAGCAGGGAGCTTCGGCTCACGCCCGACTTCGCCGCCGTGTCGAGGATGCGCTCGGCGTAACGCGTGGAGATGGTGGGGCCCGCGGGCAAAGCGTCATTGAAGATAGCGGCGGCCGGGGGCCTCCGAACTGCTTTTCGGTGGTGCGCATCGTCCTGCGGTCTCGTTGGTTCGATTCGTGGCGCACAAACGAACCGGACTGGCGGGCAGTCCCACGGTGACTACCTTCTGTCATCGGGGGAACAAACATGCGTTGGCTCGACGATCTCCGTGCGGACTATCAGCGGTACCCGGGCAGCGGCCTCTCACGCCTCAAGCTGGCGCTGCAATGTCAGGGGGTCTGGGCGGTTGCGACGTTTCGCGTTGGGCAGGGCGTCTACGCGTTGCCGGCGCCGCTGAAGCTGATCGCGCTTCTGCTGTATCTGCCGTTTGCAAAATTCGTCGAGTGTCTCTCGGGAATTCAACTTCCGCCCGGGACCACGGTCGGTCCGGGACTGTACATCGGGCACTTCGGCGGAATCATCGTGAGCTCGCACGCGATCCTCGGCGCGCGCTGCAATCTCTCGCAGGGCGTGACGATCGGCGCATCGACGCGGCACGGGAAGCGTGGGGCGCCAAGGTTGGGCGACCGGGTGTACGTCGCGGCCGGTGCCAAGGTGTTCGGTCCGATCGCCGTCGGTGCAGACGTGGCGATAGGCGCGAACGCAGTCGTGAACTCGGACGTGCCGGCCGGTGTGACGGTCGCCGGCATCCCCGCGCAGGTCGTCTCGCGCCGCGGAAGCGCCGGGCTGATCGAGCTGGAGGCGGGTGCGCCCGCGGAGCTCGCGATCGCAGCGGCGGAGAACGCGTGACCGCTTAGCCAGTCCCGAAGCGGCGAATCGCTCCACGCCCTGAGAGCGGCGCGCGGGGCAAGAGGTGATCGCCGCGGGCAGCGCGGATGCTATGAGCGTCGCACCATGCGCGCTGCACTGCTGACGCTGCTGATTGCCAGCTCCGCTTCCGCCACAGAGATCTCGTGGCGGTTCGAGAAGTTCGCGAACGAGTTCTGGTTCATCGATCAGGTCTCTGCCTGGAGCGAGCACCAGAGTGATTGGTACCGGAAGCAGCTCGAGTCGAAGCGGAAGTTCGACGACGCGACGAAGACCGCGCTCAAAGCGTACGTCACGGTTCGCGAGGCGCACGCGAGGGACGAAGAGGACAGCGGCCAGCCGGACGTGACGAACCCGATCCGCAGCATGTTCCCGCCGCTGCCGCGCGATGAGGATCGCTTCACCAACGCGTTTCTCACGGCAACCGACGAAGGCGCCGCGTGTGACGCGCTGAAGCTGAAGCCTGACGAACGCGCCGCGGTGCTGAACGTGTTCAAGCTCCTGCGACCAGACGTGGACGCGATCATCGCGGATCCGTATCTGGAGCAGGCGCGCACGAAGCTCGCCGCCTACGCCACCGAGTCGCGGATGGACGAGTTCCTCGACCGGATGAAGCGGTTCTACGGCGTGAAGGATGACGGCGCGTACCGGGTTCACCTGCTCTACGCGCCGGAAGGGTTCTCCCAGGCGACGGTGAGCGATCACGAGGTGATCATGCCGCTCACGAAGTCCGAGGTGATGGACGAGAAAGAGCTGCCCACGTGGCTCGGCGTGGTCGTCCACGAGTTCGGGCATTCGTACATCAGCCAGATGCCCCAGGCGGAGGTGCAGGCGGAGACGAACCTGATCGTGAATCGGGGCGGGCTGCTGAACCACACTCACTCCAACATCGTGGACGAAGCGACGCAGACGGCGATTGGCAACATCGTCTTCGTGCGGGATCGGATGCCGACGTTCATGGATCGGCGGAGCTTCTACAGCTTCGATCCGAACGGGGACTATCCGGACGCGATCGACTCCTTGGCGCGTGCGCTCGAGGGCGAGGTGAGCGCGGCGCTGGAGAAGGGCGGGACGTTCAAGGGCGAGTTTCTGGAGCATGCGCTCGACATCCAGGCGCGCACGTTCGGAAACGCGCCGAAGCTCCACACGCACGTGGGCCTGGTCCTCACCGGAAACAAGTCCGCGCTGAACCGCTTCAATGGTCTGTTCTGGGGGCGCAGCCGCTGGTCGTATTCGGTCGACGATCCGAAAGGCTTCCAGGCGGACTCGAAGAAGAACCCCGGCATCGCACGGTTCGTGATCTTCACGAGCGAAGAGGCGACAGAAGAGCATCTCGCTGCGGCCCAGATGCCGCTCGCGACGTCGTTCAAGCTGCCGAAAGGGCAGGCGGGCTGCGCGATCGCGAAACGGCGGAGCGCGGACGGCAGCTACGACTTCTACGTTCAGGGCGCGGACATCGATGGCGTGCGGCGGGTGCTGATCGCGCTGCATCGGGCGGCGACGGTTCCGGAGAGCAAGCCACTGTGCGTGAAGTAGACGGGCCCCGGTGACGCCGCGCACGGACCCGTGCTACCGATGCGCGCCTTGTTCCGCCGTCTTCGCCCGTACCTCTACTCCGCACTCGCCGGCGCGCTGTTCTTCCTCGCGCTGTTCATCGGCGAGACCGTGCTGCTCGTTCAGGCGGGCGCGGTTGGGCTGAAGATGGACACCTCGGGGCCGTTCGCCGCGCTCTTCGCAGCGGTGAAGCCGGCGGTTCCATCGCTCATCGCTCGCATCGTGCTCGTGTACCTCCTCGCGGGCGCGACGCTGCTCGTGCTTGCTCGCCTCGTGGTGGACGCGACGCGTTTCCCGCGAAAGATCCTCGGCACCGTCGCAGTCGCATGCGTGATCTTCGCGTTGCTCCTCTGGCATGCCGCGATCTCACGACCGGCGCTGTTCGATGATCTTCCGTTCGCGCAGAGCCTGTGGAGCTACTTCGCGGAGCACGGCTCGCCGTCGCATCCGCTGTATGTCGCCGCTGTCTTGATGCTCGGGGTGGGCGCTTTCGCGTTCCGTTCGCGTCGGCGTCGAATCGTCGGGACGGCCGCGGTCGTCGTTGCGGGGACGCTCACAGCGGGCGCGGTGTTCGTGACGCGGCCACCGCTGCAGCACTCGCCGCTGGTGGTGCTGATCGGCATCGATGCGTTCCGTCCGGACCGTCTCTCCGCGAATGGGAGCGACAAGGGCGTCGCGCCGAATCTGGATGCGTTCCTCACGGACGCGGTGTTGTTCGATCGCGCGTACACGCCGGTGGCCCAGACGGAGCCGGCATGGCGAAGCCTGCTCACTGCTCGGTGGCCGAACAGAACGGGAGTTCGTTACTCGCTCACACCGGACAGCAGCATCGTTCAGCTGCCCACCTTCGTGCAGTCGTTCGCGAACGCGGGCTTCTCCACGTCTTTCCGGACGGACTGCTCGCGCTTCCACTACGAAGGCCCCGCGAGCGGCTTCTCCATTCGCGAAGAACCGCCGCGCGGCGCGGTGAACTTCCTGCTCGAGAAGCTCCGCTACCGCATGGTGGGCGTGTTCGCCGCGAACTCCGCCGGTTCGTGGCTCCTGCCCGAGATGGTGGACAACCGCGCGCTCGCGGGGATTCACGATCCCTTCGCGTTCGCGGACCGGCTCTCCGACAAGCTCGTCGCCGAAGCAGAGCAGGGCCCCGCGCTCTTCGCTTTTCACGCCACCGCGGCGCACTTCCCGGGCGATCCGACGTACCCGTACTACCGGCAGTTCGCAGATGGGGATGCACCGCTCGCCAGGCGCCTTCGCATGGTCTTCTCACCGGTCGTGAAAGGCGCGGTGCGGACGGACGGCGCGACGAAGAAGGGGAGCGAGGCGCTCTACGACGCGCTCCTCGCGCAGGCGGACGCGCAGGTGGGTCAGCTCATCACGGCCCTACAAGAAGAAGGCCTCTACGACGACGCCACGATCGTCGTGTTCTCCGATCACGGCGAGAGCTTCTACGCGGACGCGCCGGAGCTGCAGGGTTCGACGTCGGTGCATGGCGCGCGGCTGGACGAGGAAGAGAACCGGATCCTCCTCGCCGTGAAGCTCCCGCACCACAAAGCCGCGACCACGCGAGTGAAACAGCTCGTGCGCCTCGTGGACATCGGGCCGACGCTGTTGGAGCTCTACGGCCTGCCACCCTTGCCGAACACCGAAGGCGAGAGCTTCGCCGCTGCGTTCGACGGAAGGCCGATCTCGTCGAGGAAGCTCTACGCGGAGACCGGTTTCACGCACGTGAGCCCGGACGTCTTCGACGCCGATCACCGGGCCGACGCGCCGAGATCCTTCGACGCCTATTCAGTGCGCCCCGACGGAATCGTGGAGCTGGCCGCGACCGCGCACGACCGCGTCATCGGCGAAAAAGACATCGGAGCGTTCGACGGAACCGGCTGGATCATCCGCAGCCCGAAGAAGGACGGAACGATCGCCGAGAAGTGCGTGGGAACCTGCGAGCCCGGTCTGAGCGAATGGCTCGACGAAGCGACGAAGTAGCTACGCCTTCGGCGTGAAGTACTTCTGCTCGAGCAGCTTGTCCGTCTTCACGAACTTGTAGCCCTCGTGCTGGAGGCGATCGATGACCTGATCCAGCACTCGGCCGGATTGCGGGTGCACGTCGTGGAACAGGATCACGCCGCCGCGCGCGTACACCGACGAACTGCCCTTGAAGACGTTGTCGAGGATCGCCTGGTCGTTGTTCGGGTACTTCCAGTCGTTCGAATCGACGTTCCAGAGCACCGCGACGTCGTCGTTCTTCTTGATCGCGCCCTTCACCTTGTCGTTGGTGGCGCCGTACGGCGGGCGAACCTGCGTGAGCTCGTAGTGGTACCCGAGCGCCTTATCCACCGCGGCCTGCGTCTGCGCGAACTCCTGCTCGATCTGCTTCTGATCGATCTTGGTGAGATCCGCGTGGTCCCAGCTGTGGTTCCCGAGCGTGTGGCCTTCCGCCACGATCCGCCGCACCAGCTCCGGGTTCTTCGCGACCTGATCGCCGCAGACGAAGAACGTCGCCTTCACGTCGTGCTTCTTGAGGATGTCCAGCACGCGCGGCGTGTAGCGCGCATCCGGTCCGTCATCGAACGTGAGCGAGAGCTTGTGATCGAACTTGTCGCCCCAGAACAGGCCCTGAAGGTCCTTCGACGGCGGCGGCTTCCAACCGTCGGTCGTGTCGTGGCCCACCGGCGTCGTCGTCGGCTTGGTAGGCGTGGCGGGCTGCGAGGCCGGCGGAGAGCCGA
>JBJMQN010000156.1:0-5928 GCA_045802665.1 Myxococcaceae bacterium
GAGGTCGAATGCCCAGAGTTCTGGTCACCGCCGCGCTGCCGTACGCCAACGGATCGATCCACCTCGGCCACATGGTGGAGCACATCCAGACCGACATCTATGTGCGCTACCTGCGGTCCATGGGCCAGGACGCCGTCTTCCTCTGCGCCGACGACACGCACGGCACGCCCATCGAGCTCAACGCCGCGAAGAACGGCGTCACCCCCGAAGCGTTCGTCGCCCAGTGGTACGAGCAGCACCAGAAGGACTTCAAGGACCTCCACGTCAGCTTCGATCAGTACTGGTCCACCAACTCCCCGGAGAACAAGCAGTACGCCGAGCTCATCTACAGCCGGCTCAAAGAGGCCGGCGACATCGACCGCCGCGACATCGAGCAGACATACTGCGAGAAGGACAAGCGGTTCCTGCCGGACCGCTTCGTTCGCGGCACCTGTCCCAACTGCAATTCACCGGACCAGTACGGCGACGTCTGCGAGAAGTGCGGGAAGACGTACGAGCCCACCGAGCTCATCGATCCGAAGTGCGCGCTCTGTGGAACGCCGCCAGTTCGCCGCAAGTCCACGCACCTGTTCTTCAAGCTCTCCAGGCACGCTGAGGAGCTGAACGCGTTCATCAAGCGGCCCGAGTTCGTCCACCCCGGCGTCGCCGCGCAGCTGCAGCAGTTCTTCGACAAGGGGCTCGCGGACTGGGACATCAGCCGCGACGGGCCGTACTTCGGCTTTTCGATCCCGGGCGAGGAGAACAAGTTCTTCTACGTCTGGCTCGACGCGCCGATCGGCTACATCGCGACGACGGAGAAGTGGGCGAAGACGACGGGGAAGGCGAAGAACGCGCTCGACTACTGGCAGAGCAGCGCGGACAGCCGAATCATCCACTTCATCGGGAAAGACATCGTCTACTTCCACGCGCTGTTCTGGCCCACGGTGCTGAAGGTCGCGAACTTCCACCGGCCCAACCGCCTCATCGTCCACGGCCACCTCACGGTGAACGGCGAGAAGATGAGCAAGAGCAAGGGCACGTTCATCTCCGCGAGGCAGTACCTGGACGCGCTCGATCCGTCGTACCTGCGCTTCTTCTACGCGGCGAACCTTGGGCCGGGCGTCGAGGATCTCGATCTCTCGCTCAACGAGTTCCGCCTGCGCGTGAACGCGGATCTCGTCAACAACATCGGCAACCTCGCGAACCGGGCGCTCTCGCTCATCGCCGGGCCGATGGAGAAGAAGCTCCACGCGGGATCGACCGGACCGGGCCGCAAGCTGGTGGAGGACGCGATCGGTCGCGCGAAGGAAGTGCGCGACGCGTTCGAACGGATCGACTACCGAAGCGCGATCAAGGTCATCAGCGAGATCTCGCAGTCGGCGAACGTGTTCCTTCAGAACGCCGCGCCGTGGGCGAAGCAGAAGACGGACAAAGAAGGCGCGCGAGCGGATCTCTCGGACGCGGCGGATGTCGCATACCTCGTCGCCGGCCTGCTGCAGCCGGTGGTCCCGGGATTGTCCGAGAAGCTGTTCGCCCAGCTCGGCGCGACGCCGCTGACGTACGAGCAGCTCTCGAAGGCGAGCTATCCGCTGCTGGATCGCAGCAAGCCCATTGGAACGCCGGAGCCGCTGATCGGACGGCTCGAGGACGTGCAGGTCGCCAAGCTGATCGTGACCTCGGGCGAACCGGCGCCCGCTCCCGCTGCCACCGCCGCGAAGCCCGCCGAGAAACCCGCTGAAGCGCCGCCCTCCGAGATCGAGTACGCGGACTTCGCGAAGGTTCAGCTCAAGGTGGGAAAGATCCTCGCCGCCGAGCCGATCCCCAAGGCGGACAAGCTGCTCAAGCTCTCCGTCGACGTGGGCGAGGGGACGCCGCGCACGATCGCCGCTGGCATTCGCGAGGCGTATCCGGAGCCGGAGAAGCTCGTGGGCCGCAACGTGGTGGTCGTCGCGAACCTGAAGCCGCGGCCGCTGCGCGGCATCGAGAGCCGGGGGATGTTGCTCGCGGCGGGCGGAGGCGGGAAGGATCTGTCACTGGTGGATCCGGGGCCGCTGCCGCCGGGCGCGGACGTGAAGTAGATGGCGGAAGACTGGCGCATCGACAGGGAGAAGGCGCTGCTCGCGCTTCAGCGTGAGAAGCCCGAGGAGCGTCTCGCCGCCGCCGAAGCGCTGGTGCAGATCGCCAAGAGTCGCTCGGACCGGTCCGAGTTCATCGAGGTGCTGCCGAAGCTGCTCGCGGATCCGTACGATCGCGTCCGCCGCGTGGGCGTTGGCCTCGCCGGGATGTGCCTCGAGGAAGAGGAGGCCGCGGAGCTCTTCGCGAAGCAGCTCGCGGACAAGTCGCCGGACGTGCGGATTGAGGCGGCGGGGCAGCTCGCGGATCTCGCTCGGCCGGATTCGCGGGGGGCGCTGGCGGCGGCGCTGAACGACGACAACCTCTCGGTGCGCTTCGAGGCGGCGAGAGGCATGGCCGCGCTCCATCACAGCTCGGGTCTCGAGGTGCTCACCGAAGCGCTGGAGGATGATCTCCTTCGCTTCCGGGCGTTGGGCGCACTCGCTGAGCTCGGCGACGCGCAGGCACTCCCCGCGATCCGGAAAGTCTTCCGGAAGTTCTTCCTCTCCGCATTCGAACGGACTCAGGCCGCCGGCGCGATGGCGAAGCTCGGCGATCCGGAGGGCGGAAAACACCTGCTGGAGCGGACGCGCAGAAAGTGGAGCACCGATCGCGCGTTGGCGATCGAGCTGCTCGGCGAGCTGAAGATCCCCGGCGCCCTCGAACGGCTGCTGCAGATCGTCCGCGACCGCAAAGACACGGCCCGGGGAGCTGCCGCGCGCGGATTGGGCCGGCTGGGAGATCGCACTGCGCTGGATGCGCTGCTGTCCGTGTTCGAAGAGCGTCAGGCGCCGGAGGACGTGCGGCTGGATGCGGCGGAGGGGCTGGTGCTGCTCAAGGATCCGCAGGCGCGCGCCCGGGTGGAGCAGGGGGCGTCGCAGTTTGAGTCTGAAGAAGCGCGCGAAGAGGTCCGCGCGATGCTGGAGGAGCAGTCTTGAAGTTGATCGACGCGCACTGCCACCTCGAGCGCCGCGAAGGCGTGGACGTCTCTGCGATCATTCAGCGAGCGAAAGAGGCCGGCGTCATCCACGCGGTGATCGTGGGGCAGTTCCACGGCAACGGCGACTTCGGCTCCACGATGGAAGTCGCCGCCGCGCACGCGGACTACCTCACGCCGACGATGGGCATTCATCCCCACGATGCCGCGAAGGCGAACGCTCAGGACTTCGAGCTGCTGCGATCGATCTGCTCGCGCCCGGAGGTGAAGGCAGTCGGTGAGGCGGGGCTGGACTACTACTACGACCACTCGCCGCGCGATGAGCAGCAGGTCATGTTCCGGAAGCAATGCGAGCTGGCGGTGGAGCTGGGAAAGCCGCTGGTGGTTCACGTCCGGGATGCTCACGAGGACTGCGCGAGGATCATGAAGGAGACCGGGATCCGGCGCGGGCAGATCCACTGCTTCACGGGCGATACCGACAACGCTCGCGCGTACCTCGATCTCGGATTCGTGATCTCCGTGTCCGGTGTCGTGACGTACAAGAAGACCGAGGCGCTGCAGGCAGCGGTGGCGTTCACTCCGATCGATCGGCTGCTGGTGGAGACGGACTCGCCGTTCCTGGCTCCGGTTCCGTATCGCGGGAAGAAGAACGAGCCGGGCTTCGTCGTGGAGACCGCGAAGAAGATCGCGGAGCTGAAGAAGGTCTCGCCGGAAGAGGTTGCGCTCGCGACGACTCGGAACGCGGCGTCGCTCTTCGGAATCTCGACTGACCCAGCCTAAGCCGCCGGCTGCGCGGTGACTCCGGAGCCTTCCGAGAGCTGCTTCACGACGACGTTCAGATCCTTGTCGAGGTGAGGCATGTCCATCAGGAGTGAATCCGGCTCGTAGGCGAAGTCGCCGAGCTTCACGCCGAGGATCGCCTTCAGCGCGGCCTCGCTGCTCTGCTGATCGTACGCCGCGAAGACGATGCGGCCGCGTTCGAGCTGCAGATACCCGGACTTCGCTTCGTGGCGCACCACCAGCCGCCCGGATTTTCTTCCAGACGCGAGCACGCGGAGGATCTCCAGCATCGAGAGCTCATCGAAGCTGCCTCGTACCGGATGTGCCGGCGCGCCGTGGTTGATGCGCGCGATGAAGAGCTGATGAACCGTGTCCGCGGCCTTGTCCGGATCGAGCGGCATCGGCACCAGCGCGGACGCCCCCGTCTGCATCAGCCGTTCGCGAGCCTGCACATCCGGCGGCTCGCCGAGGATGACCACCGGAGCGCCGGCGGTCTCCGGGAGCGAACGCACGTAGCTCAAGAGCGTGAGCAGCTCCTTCTCGCCAAATCGCAGCCCCACGACCAGCGCGTCGGACTCGCCCGAGAGCAGCGACTCCGCCACGCCCTCCAGCGACGGCACCGTGTGAGCGGTGAGGCCCTTCTTGCCGAGCGTCTCCAGCATGTCGGTGCGGACAGCCTCGTCCGGCTCGGCGATGAGGATCTGCCGTCCCTCGTTCTGGAGCCGCTGCGCGAGCATCTCTCCGCTCTGAAGCTGCTGAATCAGATCGACGACGACGGGATCGTAGAGCTTCCCGGTCTGCTCGGAGAGGTGCTCCAGCGCCTCTTCCTTCGTGAAGATGCGCGCGTGCGCGTTGTTCGCGTTCTTCGTCAGATCCAGAAACGCGTCCACCGCGGCGATCACCCGAGCGCCGGGATGAATGTCCTCGCCCTTCGCGCCCATCGGCACGCCGCTGCCGTCGAAGGCTTCGAACAGCTGCGCGAGGATCGTGTTCACTGGCGGCGGCAGGTTCACGGTCTCGAACAGCTTGATGGGGCCGCGCGAGAAGCGCTTGGTATCGCCCTTCCAGTCGCCTGAGACGAGGTAGTTCGAGAGGACGAAGTGGCGCTCGCGAGGCTTGCCGAGATCGTGCAGGAAGCAGGCGATCCCGACGAAGTTCACGTCGCGCGGAGGCAGCCCCATCCGCTTCGCCACGACCTGCGACTGACGCGCGAGCTGCGCCGAATGCCCGCGCATGTCCTTGCGGCCCATCTCCAGGAGGCTCACGAGGATGTTCAGGGTCTCGACGTAGTCGTTGTCTCCGACCGTGCCGCGGACGGCCCCCAGCGCTTCGCGGAGCTGCGTGGGGTTTCTGCTGATCTGCGTGCCGGGCCGGACGATGCGGCTCGCGTTGGTGAGGTCCAGCTTGAGCGCCGGGTTGGCCACTCCGCCGCTGGTGTTCTCCGCCGCCGCTGACAACGCGGAGACATCCGAGCGCACCTGAGAGGGGCTGTTCAGGTTCTGAAACGCGGTGGGGTCGCCGTAGTAGTACTTCTTGATCGACGCCTGGATGGCCGAGCGCAGCGCGACGAAGGCGTAGACCTCGTCCATCTCGGTGACGAGCGCGATTTCCTTCTTCAGCGCCTCGTTCTGAGGCTCGGCCATCACCACCGAGATGATCTTCCGCTCGAGATCGATCATCAGCGGGAGCACGTTCTGCTGCTCGGCGACGCGGACGGGCAGCTTGTCCAGAACGGACGGCTCGATCTTCGCCTTGGAAAGCTTGTCGGCGGAGACGAAGCGCGTGTTCAGATCCGTGGCGAGAAAGCGCAGCAGATCCGTCTCCTTGATGAGACCGATCTCCACGAGACAGTCGCCGAGCTTGTGGCCCGTGATCTTCTGTTGCTGGAGCGCCTGGTCAATCGCCTGAGCGGTCACGAGTCCCGCTTCAACGAGGCGCTCCCCGAGCTTCTTCGCCATGCCGAGTGAAACAACTTAGGCGCCGGAGCCAACCGCGTCCACGAAGCGGCCAGGATCTTTCCGGCCGCCCGCTCAGCGTTCAACCCGGCAAATGTCCTACGTCGTCTCACCTCCCGACGACGAAGACCCCGGCTCTCCCACCAACGCCGAGAAGGGCTTGAA
>JBJMQN010000157.1:0-3257 GCA_045802665.1 Myxococcaceae bacterium
GGACCTCGTGAAGATGGTCCTCAACGCCGAGTTCCCCCGGAAGAACGCCGCCATCCCGACACGGATGATCGACTACACGCCGCAGGGCATCTACCAGGGCGAAGTGATCGACCCCGAAGTGCGCGCCGTCACCGTCAACATCGCCCGAGCGGGCACGCTGCCCTCGCAGATCACCTACGATCTGTTGAACCAGACGCTGAACCCGCAGCTGTGCCGCCAGGACCACATCATCATGAGCCGGGAGATCGATCTCTCCGAGCGCGTGGTCGGCAGCAACATCGGCGGCGCGAAGATCGGCGGCGACATCGACGACGCGTTCGTCTTCTTCCCAGATCCGATGGGCGCGACCGGCGGCAGCCTCTCCACGGCGATCCGCATGTACAAAGAGAAGGTCGCAGGCAAATCGCGGCGGATCCTCTGCCTGAACCTGATCGTCACGCCGGAGTACCTCAAGCGGATGACGACCGATCACCCTGACGCGGTCATCTACGCCATCCGGCTCGACCGCGGGCTGTCACCTCCGGAAGTGTTCAGCACGCCTCCCGGCACGCACTGGGACAAAGAGCGTGGCCTCGATGATCGCCAGTACATCGTCCCCGGCGGCGGCGGCTTCGGGGAGATCATGAACAACGCATACGTGTAACGGAGTCTCTCTACAGTGGCGTTCTACGACAAAGACGTCGACGTGATGATCGACGAGCCGAAGCTGCAGGGCCGCATCCGCGAGCTCGGCGCGGAGATCACCAGGGCGTACCAGGGCAAGGAGCTCACGCTGCTGGGCATCCTGAAGGGCAGCGTGTTCTTCGCGACGGATCTGGCGAAGGCGATCGATCTGCCGCTCACCGTGGAGTTCATGGGCGTGTCCAGCTACCAGGGCGGGACCGAGACCACGGGAGAGGTGCGCATCACGCACGACGTGCAGAAGCCGATGAAGGATCGCCACATCCTCATCTGCGAGGACATCATCGACACGGGGCTCACGATGAAGTTCCTGCTCGAAAACCTGCACGCGCGGCATCCGGCGTCGGTGAAGATCGTGTCGCTGCTGGAGAAGCCCGCTCGCGCGAAGACGAAGATCGACATCGCGTGGAAGGGCTTCGTGATCGAGGACAAGTTCGTCGTGGGCTACGGCCTCGACTTCGCGGAGAAGTACCGAAACCTGCCGTTCATCGGAGTGATGAAGGGGAAGTAGATGACCGACGGGGGGCCGATCGAGGTCAGCAAAGGCAGCTACAAGCGGGTGCTCGCGGTCCTGTTCCATGTCACCAAGATGGTGAACCAGGGAGCAGGGCTGATGGACCTGCTCAGGGTGGTCGCGCAGAACGCGGGCGATCTCGTGGGCGCGGACAGCTGCAGCATCATGCTGCTCGACGACAACAAGAAGGAGCTGCTCTGCCGCGCGTCCTCCGGTCTGTCCGAACAGGAGGAGGCGCAGATCAGCTTCAAGGTTGGCGAAGGCGTCGCCGGTTGGGTCGCCGAGCACGCCGCGCCCGCGCTCATCTCGGACGTCGCGCAGGATCCCCGCTTCAAGACCGTGTCCGGGCAGAAGCTGCCGATTCAGTCGCTGCTCGCGGTGCCGCTGATCACCAAGGACGGCGTCATCGGCACCATGACCGTGACGAGCAAGCGCGCGACGGCGTTCGTGAAAGATCACGAGGAGCTGCTGCTGTATTTGGGCGGCGCGATCGTCCGCGACATCGAGAACGCGCGGCTCTACCGGCTGTCAATCACCGACTCGCTGACGAAGGCGTACAACCGGCAGTACCTGTTTCAGCGGCTGCCGGCGGAAGTGGAGCGCGCGCGCCGCTACGGTGAGCCGCTCTCGGTCGTCCTCTTCGACGTGGACCACTTCAAGAAGCTGAATGATCGCTACGGACATCTCGCCGGTGACTTCGTGCTGAAAGAGATCGTCCGAGTCGGGCAGACGATGATCCGCGAGGTGGATGCGCTCGTTCGCTACGGCGGCGAGGAGTTTCTGCTCATCCTGCCGAACACGCCGGTGAAAGGTGCCGCAGAGGTCGCGGACCGGCTCCGCAGCGCGGTGGAGCGATCCGAGTTCCTGTTCTCGGATCAGAAACTGAAAGTGACTGTTTCGCTCGGTGTGGCTGAGTTCGACCTCAACACCCCGACGGACGAAGCGCTGCTGCGCCTCGCGGATGAGCGGCTTTACCAGGCGAAGACCGGCGGGCGGAATCGCGTGGTCGCGGGAGCCTGAGTCGCTCCCGATCTGGGAGTGGCGCGGTTGTGCTGTGGATTGGTGATGTGGATACCTTCTCCACATGAAGGTCATTCAGATCACCATCGACGAGCGGCTCCTCAAGGATTTGGACAGGGACGCCGAAGGGCTGAAGCATCGATCCGCGATCACCCTCGACAACGTCCAGACGGTCGCGAAGTCGGACCTGAAGCGCTTCGTTGGCTCACTCAGCCGCGAGAAGGTGAATGCGGTGTGCGCAGCGCTGGAGTTCGCGGTGGGCTGCCGGGACTGACCCGCGCGCCAATTTGCGCCGCCATCATCGAGCACACCTTGGGGCGGCTGAGTTGGAGCCCCCGACGTGTCCCTCCGTTACACCCTCATCGCGCTGCTGGCCGTGGGCTGTGGTCCCGCGCCACAACTGACGTCTTCGCCTGACGCCGGGACGGGACAATCGTCCTCCGAAGAGCACGAGCACGGCGATCCGACCAACGCGTTCTGCCCGCTCAATTCGCAGCTGACGTACGCGAACTTCGGCCGGGCGTTCATGCAGAAGAACTGCACGGGGTGCCACGCGTCCTATCTCTCGGGGGCTGCTCGCCACGGCGCGCCTCTGGAGCACAACTTCGACGAGCAGTGGACGGTCCGCGACCACCTGGACCACATCGATCAGGTCGCGGCGGCGAGCGCCTCGGTCGTGAACACCGACATGCCGCCCACGCCGCCCATCCCCTCGGAAGAGGAGCGCCGGAAGCTCGGCGAGTGGCTCGCTTGCGGCGCGCCTTGAGCTTTCAGGGAAACACGCAACACGGAGGAAGGTAAAAATGCAGAGACTGGGATGGTGGGGGGCAGTGGTGGCGGCCCTCGTGCTCTGGGGCTGTGGTGGCGGTGCCCCGGGCGCGGGCGGCGGAGACGAAAACGGCAGCGGTCAGGGCGAGATCTACCAACCGACGACGCGCACCTATTACATCGCGGCGGACGAGGTGAAGTGGGACTACGCGCCGACCGGCTCGAACCAGATCACGTGGCAACCGTTCGGCGACATCGAGAACACCTACATGCA
>JBJMQN010000158.1:0-6131 GCA_045802665.1 Myxococcaceae bacterium
CCTCGCGGACCTGAAGGTCGCCCGCGAGTACTACCTGCCGGGCTACTACAACAACAGCCGCCGCATCGGTTCGTCCGTGCGCCTCGTCCTCTCGGACTCGTTCCGCTGGCCGAAGGACATGAAGTGGTACCCGGACTACGAGGACGGGCTCTACGACGACAAGGCGCGGCTCGCGAAGAAGTACGACGAGCTCATCGCGCAGAACGAGAAGCTCATCCGGAAGCAGAAGCTTCAGGACTGGCTGCCGAACGGGAAGCTGCGCAACGCGGACGGCACGGTGCAGGACATCAGCTACAGCTGCGGCGACTTCGCGCACAGCAATGGTCCGACCAAGCTGGGGCTCGTCACCGTCGCGACGATCAACCTCCAGGACTCCGCGCCGAACCTGACCCGCACGTCCATCGTCGGTGAGTCCGGCCAGGTCTTCGCGAGCAAGAACAACCTCTACATCGCGAACGAGCACTGGTGGTGGTGGCCGGCGCCGGGGCAGACCGACTACACGTACCTGCACAAGTTCGACATCACCGATCCGAACAAGGCCGTCTACGTGGCCTCGGGCGGGGTGGACGGACACATCGTGGATCAGTTCTCGATGGATGAGGACTCGGCCGGCTTCTTCCGCGTCGCGACGACGATCAGCTCCCGAGTGGCGGATCAGAACAACCCGTGGGGCCGCATCGAGACCACCAACAAGATCTCCGTGCTCGGCGAGAACAACGGCGCGCTCAACGTCGTGGGCCAGACGCCCGAGATCGCCAAGGGCGAGCGCATCTTCTCGAGCCGCCTCCTCGAAGGAAAAGGCTACGTCGTCACCTACCACCAGGTGGATCCGTTCTTCACCGTGGACCTGTCGGATCCGACCAATCCGCACGTGGTGGGCGAGCTCAAGATTCCCGGCTTCTCCACGTACATTCACCCGCTCGATGCGGACCACGTCCTGACCATCGGCACGTACATCCCGGAGAACAGCACCGACTGGCGCCTGCGGTCGCTGCAGCTCGCCATCTTCGACGTGTCCGACTTCGCGAACCCGAAGCAGACGTTCACCCAGAAGGTCGGCGACGGCTACAGCTGGAGCGAGGCCGCGTACGACCACCACGCGTTCAACTACTTCAAGGAGAAGAAGCAGCTCGCCATCCCGTTCTACGACTGGGACTACCAGCAGACCGGCGACGGGTACTGGTCCACGTTCAAGTCCGAGATTCGCGTGTTCGGCATCGACACGCAGACCGGCATCACGCCCGTGGGCAGCCTGTCGATGGCGGACCTCTACCAGAGCTACAGCTACAACAACTGGACCTGGTACTGGTCGCCGTGGGTGCGCCGCAGCGTGATGGCGGACAACTACGTCTACGCGATCAGCGACGCCGGCATCCGGGTGGCGGACATCGCCAACCTCTCGCAGCCGGTGGCCACCGTGCAGTTCGACGGCTACAGCTACCCGTAGCGTTCGGGGTGAAAAGAGGCGGCCGGTCGCGAACCTTCGAATCGCGGCCGGCCGTTTTCCGTTTTCAGTGCACCGCGCCCAGGAAGAACGACACCGTGAGCAGCACGAGCACCACGGCGGTCACTTTCAGATAGGTGCGGTCGCCCGCGAGCCGGAAGAGCCAGAGCGACAGCGCCACGCGCGCCACCGGCAACGCGATGAGCAGGAGCAGCCCGAACATCACGATCGTCTGTCCCGGAGAGTTGGAAGCCTCCCCAACCAGCGCGCCCAATGAGCGAGGGGTCAGCTCCGGATTGGTGAGGCGGGCCAGAGCGTCCGCGGATGAGCTGTACTCCGGATGCCGCAGAAAGCTGAGCAGCATCCCGAGCATCACCACCGCCATGCTCGTCGCGACGCCGTAGCGGAGCAGCCCGCTGATCCACACCTCGGCGGAGGCGACTGTTCCCGGAGCGGCCTGTGCTTTGACGACGGGCTCGCTCACGACATCCCCTTGTAGAGCATCTGGCCGGACGCGAAGAGCAGGACGACGATGAAGAGCACGCGCAGGAACTTCACGTTCATCCGCGAGAGGAGCCGCGAGCCGCCGAACGCCCCGAGCACGACGCCGGACGCGACCGGCGCGGCGATGAAGGGATCGATGTCCCCGCGAGCGAAATAGACGCCCGCCGAGGCCGCCGCCGTCACGCCGATCATGAAGTTGCTGGTGGCGGTGGAGACCTTCAGCGGCAACCGCATGCCGAGATCCAGCGCCGGAACCTTGAGCGCGCCCGCGCCAATGCCGAGCAGCCCGCTCACCGCGCCCGCCACCGTCATCAGCAGAAGTCCCAGCAGCGGCCTGGTGACGCGGTAGGGCACCTCCTGTTTGAGCTCGAGATCGTAGTAGCTGCCATGCAGCCGAAGCTCGTCCGCGAGCTCAGAGGGCGGCACTTCTCCGCGCCCGGCTTTGCGGTCCTGCACGAGCTTCCGGACCATGGCGACGGCCGAGTAGCCCACGATCCCGCCGAAGAGGATGAACAGCGCCTTGCCCGCGAGGATGCCGGCCATGAACGCGCCCAGCAGCGCCCCGGTGACCGTGCCGACCTCCAGGAACATCGCGACGCGCAGATTCGCCATCCGATCGCGCACGTACGCCGCAGCGGACCCGGACGAGGTGGCGATGATGGAGACCACCGAAGCGCCGATCGCGTAGTGGATGGGCACGTGGAAGACGAGCGTCAGCACCGGGACCAGGATCATCCCGCCGCCAATCCCGAGCAGCGCTCCCACCCCACCGGCGAAGATGGAGATGGCGAAGATCTCGGCGGTGAACGCGAGCGGCGTCATGGGAGGCCCGGCCATCGTCGGCCAGCGGCGCGGCGCTCACAACCGTTTGGTGTGGCGAGTTGCTAGACCGGGCTGGAGAGCGGCCGGGCGATCGGGGTGAGTGTTGCGTCGCCACGGAGCATCGGGCGCCGAGAGAGATGATCAGCGAGTCGACCAGCGAACGGCGGTTCACCCGGCCGGCATCGTTCGCCGCACCAGGCGCGTGTTCACCTCGGGGACGGCGCGCGTGGCACCGGCTGTCCGTACTTCGGCGCCAGCTCGCACAGCGTTTCATGCAGCTTGAGGTGCGTGACCGGTTTCACCAGCAGCACCTCCGCGCTCACCTCTGGACGGTTGGACGGTGCGAGGCCGGTCATCACCACGATGGGGATGCGCTTCCAGTCAGCGGACTGACGGAGCGACTGGATGAGCTCGCTTCCATCCCGGCCCGGCATCTTGAGGTCCGTGACGATGACCCACGGCGCCAGCAGCAGATCATTGGAGAGCAGCTCCAGCGCCTCGTTGCCGTCCTTGGCGGAGAGCACCTCATGGCCGTCGTGGCGGAGCAGCCGCTCGAGGGAGTTCCGGTAGACCGGATCATCCTCGACCAACAACACCGGCCGAACCGAGGCGGCCCTACCTTCGGGAATCACGTGGGCCTTGTCCCTTCGTCTCGAGCCCGTCACCACAGACTCTGCGTACGAGCTGCGCAGACGGCGAACGGCGCGGACACTTTGGCCGTGGGAGATGTCGTTGGCGAACGCCGTCCCGCTCCCGGAAGGCGTTCCTGCTGCGCGGAGAGTCCGAACCTCGTCAGCCCGCGACGGTCGATTCCAATCGGTCCACGTCGCGCAGCTGCGGGAAGAGCTGCGTCCAGACCGCCACCACGAGCAGCGTCCCCACTCCACCGGCGATGACCGCGCCCACCGGCCCAAGCCACGCCGCGGTCACACCCGACTCGAACTCGCCGAGCTCGTTGGATGCGCCGATGAACATCATGTTCACCGCGCTCACCCGGCCGCGCATCGCATCGGGCGTGGCGAGCTGCTCGAGTGTGAGCCGGATGACCACGCTCACCATGTCCGCGGCGCCGAGGACGATGAGGCAGGCAACGGAGAGCGCGAAGCTCTTCGACAGCCCGAACCCGATCGTCGCGAGCCCGAAGAGGGCCACGCACACGAACAGCTTCTTGCCCGCGCTGCGCTGGAGCGGGTGGTACGCGAGGTAGACCGCCATCACCGCCGCGCCAATCGCAGGGCCACTGCGCAGAAGCCCAAGGCCCCACGGGCCCACGTGCAGGACGTCCTTCGCGAACACCGGCAGGAGCGCCACCGCGCCGCCGAGCAGCACCGCGAACAGGTCCAGCGAGATCGTCCCGAGCAGCAGCTTCTGGTGCCACACGTACCGAAAGCCCGCGAGCACGGTCTGAACCGACACGGCTCCACTCTCTCTCCGCCCCACCCGCACGCGCATCATCAGCACGAACACGAACGCGCCCAGCGCGCACGTGAGCGACGTCGCGTAGACCACCTTGCCGCCACCGCCGCCGTAGAGGAAGCCGCCCAGCGCGGGGCCGGCGATCGTCGCCACCTGCCAGATGGAGGAGGCCCACGTGACCGCGTTCTGGAAGTGCTCGGTGGGGACCAGCAGCGGGGTCAGGGCGGAGGAGGCAGGCGACGAGAATGCGCGGGCGGTGCCGAAGAGGACGAGGACGGCGTAGATCGCTCGGACGTCGTGGATGTTCCAGACGGTGATGAGCAGGAGCAGCCCGGCCGAGAGCGCGTGGCCGAGGTGGGTGATCAGGATGATGATCCGCCGGTCGAACCTGTCCGCCGCGTGGCCGCCTACCAGCGCGAAGACGATGAACGGCAGAAACTGCGACAGCCCCACGTACCCCAGCGCGAGCGGATCATGGGTCAGCTCGTACACCTGCCATCCAATCGCCACCGACTCCATCTGCACGCCGAGGATGGAGAGGAACCGCGCGGCCTGAAACAGCCGGTAGTCCCGGTGGGCGAAGGCGGCGCGAGCGGGAACGAGCGGTCTATCTGCCATCGAAGCGAGCACCCAACGTAGCGCCGTGTGGCGTGGCTGCGCCGGATTGATGCGCGTGCCGTTCACCGCCGACGCTTCTGGCTCCCAAAAGAAAACGGCCCGCCCGGGTTTCCGAGCGGACCGTTCCTGGCGGAGAGCCTCCCGCTATTCGTTCTTCGTCGGGATGTCGTCCTTGTCCGCGCCCTTCTTGCTGCCGGTGTGGCCGGTGACGTTCTTCTTCGTCTTGGTCGTCTTCGACGTCGCCTTGGTGTCCTTCATCTCCGCTTTGTCTTCCGCAGCGTCAGCCTTGGCGTCGGCCTTCTTTGCGTCCGCTTTCGTGTCCGCCTTCGCATCGCCGGAGCCGCCGAAGCCCTTGTCGGTGTTCGCGAGGACGCTGAGCGCGATGGCGTCATTGCCATCCAGGTTGAACTTCACGACCACGTCGGTGCCCTTCGGCAGGTACTTCGCCGCGACCTCGCGGCCGTCGAGGAACACCTTCGACTCCTTGCGGATGTCGAAGCTCGCGTCGGGGAGCCCGTTGCGCTTCACCTTCACGTGGCTGCCACCGGCGTCCGCGATGGTGCCGCGCAGCATGTAGTGGTGTGCGTTCGCGAGCTCCTTCGTGTCCTTGCGGTTCTGGGTCCCGATGTCCGCCTGCTTCTTGAAGAGCTGCCACTGCTTGGCGGTGTAGCTCGTGACGTCGGTCGCATCCGGCGCGTTCCGGTCGACGTCGTTCAGGCTGTGCTCGGGATGTTTGACGTTGGTTTGATCAACGGCGTTGTCATGCGCGAAAGCGGCGCCTCCTGCGAAGACCAGCGCCGCGACGAGAAATCGTTTCATCGTGTCTCCTCCGTGTGTCGGGGCACACGAGCGCGTGCCCCTTCTGGACGGGAACGTTGGAGACGGATCTGGCGATAGGCAGTTGCGCCAATCTCACACGCTCGAAGAGCAGGCGGACGCTCGAGCGCGCGCGGGGACGGATGGCGGAGCGGCGCCCCCGCGAAAACGCCCACGAGTCCGGAAGCTCCGAGCGATTGCGGCTCGGGCGCCGGACCCGCGGGCGATGAGGGCTCCAGGCTTCGCTACTTCTGCTGCTGCTTTTCCTTGTTGCTCTTCGCCTTCGTCGGGATGTCCTGGCTGTCCTTGCCCATCGCGGCGCCCGTATGTCCCTGGAGCTGACGCGGGCCTTCGTTGAGCTGCTGCTGATGCTTCTCGTGCTCGCTCATGCCCTGCTGGTCATGGTGGCTCGACCCGGAGCCTCCCGTGCCCTGCAGCGGTTTCAGGCTCGCATCCACGCGGGTCGCGATCGTGTCGTTCCCCTTCAGCTGGAAGTGCGCAGTGACCTCCG
>JBJMQN010000159.1:0-8440 GCA_045802665.1 Myxococcaceae bacterium
CGTCGACGACCGACAACGTTCGGCTTCTCTGCCGCGTTCACAATCAGCTGTGGGCGGACCTGTTCTTCGGCGGGAATTGCTGGGACTCGGGGCCGTGGGAGTTACTCCCCGCCACGGCCTGAGATGCGCGCTTCATCATGCCGACGAGCCCTGGAATGGGTTCGCGGGCGCATACGGCGCGTGCGTGTGCGAGCTACCTCGAACAGTTGCCGGATCCACGCCGCTGATTCCACCTTCGAAGAACTCGAACGCGACGTTCACCGCCGCCTTGCCGCCGACGGTCTGAGCGCAGAGCAGATCGCGGTCCTCCAGACGGATGACTCGGGCCTTCGCGGTGGTCGCGTCTCGCGGGACCTCGTTCGCGCACAGGAGGGAAGATCGGCGAGTACGGCATCAGGCTCTCTCTGCCGCCGCTCGCATTCCGCCGGACTCACCGCGATGTCCCCTACTCCCGCGTTCCTTCTGCCGGACCCGTCTCGTAGCGAGGGTAGCCACTGGGACACTGTCCGTGGGGAAGCGTCCCGCTCGCGCTGTCGCCGCAGATCTCCAGGGTCAGCTCGCGGATGTCGCAGGCCTCCTCGCCGCTTTCGCAATGCCTCGAGTCCGAGCTCAGAAGCAGGGTGCACCGGCCGTTGCCTCGACCGGCGGAAACCTCATAGGTGCCTGATCCCGGCTGTGAGCACGCCGTCAGCATGACGCCCAGAGCGATCGCGGTTCTCAACACAGCGCAGAGCGTACCCCGCCGCTGCGACTCCAAACGAAAACGGGCAACAGCAGTGCGACTCTCCGCACCCGCCATTGCCCGTCACGATCCGCGAATCGATCAGCTACTTCTTGTGGTCGTACTTCACGGTCTCCGTGTCGCGGAAGAAGTACGCGATCTCCGTCTTCGCGTTGTCCGGGGAGTCCGAGCCGTGGACCGAGTTACGCTCGATGTTCTGCGCGAACTGCGCGCGGATCGTTCCGGCCGTCGCCTTCTTCGGATCGGTCGCGCCCATGATCTCGCGGTTCTTCGCAATCGCGTTCTCGCCCTCGAGGACCTGGAGAACAACCGGCCCGGACGTCATGAACGTGACGAGGTCCTTGAAGAAGGGGCGCTCGCGGTGGACGGCGTAGAAGCCCTCCGCTTCCTTCTGCGAGAGGTGCTGCATCCGCATCGCCACCGGCTTCAGACCCTTCTCTTCGAACACCGCGAGGATCTTCCCGATGAGGCCGCGCTCAACCGCGTCCGGCTTGATGATGGAGAACGTGCGCTCGATGGCCATTTTGAAATTCCTTTTCGCTGACGGCCTTGAGCGGCCGGAAAAAGTTGCGGCGCCCCTCTATCGCAGAGAGACGCCGCTTGTCTGCAAGCAGTTTCCCGAGTGAACGACAGCGCTACTTCCGCGGGCCCCGCCGCACAGCTTCCTGCAGCGTCGTCCCCAGCTCC
Organism: Myxococcaceae bacterium; assembly: GCA_045802665.1. Classification (GTDB taxonomy): domain Bacteria; phylum Myxococcota; class Myxococcia; order Myxococcales; family Myxococcaceae; genus JBJMQN01. The sequence continues at coordinate 1,430 of JBJMQN010000159.1, forward strand.
GCCGGCGAATCCGCCATCACGAAGCCCGCTTCCTTCATCGCGGCGATCTTGTCCTGCGCGGTGCCCTTGCCGCCCTCGATGATCGCGCCCGCGTGGCCCATCCGCTTGCCCGGAGGCGCGGACACACCCGCGATGAAGCCCGCGATCGGCTTCTTGAACTCCTTCTTCACGTACTCGGCCGCCATCTCCTCGGCGTTGCCGCCGATCTCGCCGATCATGATCACCGCGTCCGTCTCGCCGTCCGCGTTGAACATCTTCAGCACGTCCACGAAGTTCGTCCCGTTCACCGGGTCGCCGCCGATGCCCACCGCCGTGCTCTGCCCGAGCCCTAAGCTCGTCAGCTGGAACACCGCCTCGTACGTCAGCGTGCCGGAACGGCTCACCACGCCAATGCGCCCGGGCTTGTGGATGTGGCCCGGCATGATGCCGATCTTGCACTTCGCTCCCGGCGTGATGACGCCCGGGCAGTTCGGGCCAATCAGCCGCACGTTCGGCTTGCCCTGCAGGTATTTCTTCGCGCGCACCATGTCGAGCACCGGGATGCCCTCGGTGATCGTGATGATCAGCGGCACGCCCGCATCCGCGAGCTCCATGATCGCGTCCGCCGCGTACGGGGGCGGGACGTAGACCACCGCCGCGTTGCAGCCGGTCTCCTTCACGGCTTCGACGGCGGTGTTGAACACCGGCACCTTGCCCTCGAACTTCTGGCCGCCCTTGCCCGGCGTCAGACCGGCCACGATGTTCGTGCCGTAGTCGATCATCTGCTTGCTGTGAAAGGTGCCCTGCTGCCCGGTGATGCCGGACACGATCACCCGGGTGTCTTTGCCGACGAGGATGCTCATCGCTTGCTCTCCGTGAACTCCATTGAAACGTCCTGTTCTCCCAAGCCGATCGGCCCGCTGAACTTCCAGCTCCGACTCCCGCCACACCCGGCGCCGCAATCCCGGCTCACCGTGTACTCGAGCTCCACGTTCACCACCCCAGCCCCGCCCTTGTTCACGTGAAAGCTGTAGCCCCCATCCCCGAGCTGCCGGGACAGCGCCGCCTCAGGAACTCCACCCTCGCCCAGCCCCGTCACCACGCCTTCGAAGTTCGCCTCCGCCGTCCCCAACCCATCCACTCCCAGCCCCACCCCTTCGGTCAGCGAGCTCTCCACCTTCGCCGTCGCGCCCGCCGTCACCGAAAGCCCCTGCTCCACCGTGCTCTGCGCGTTGTCTCCCGAGAACGGGAACACCACCTTCGTCGACGCGCCGGGCTCCGCCGAAAACTTCGCGTGGTAGGTGATGGCCGCCTCGTTCTTCTTCTGCGGAGGCCCGCCACAACCCAGCGCGAACACGCAGAGCGCGAGCGCGACCGCTCGCACTACTTTCCCTTCACCGAGGCCACGGCCTTCTCCGCCGCCTGACGGAGGTTGTCTGCCGGCGTGATCGCAAGGCCGCTCTTCTTGAGGATCTCCTTGCCGAGCTCCACGTTCGTGCCCTCGAGCCGCACGACCAGCGGGATCTTGAGGCCCACTTCGCGCGCCGCCGCGACCACGCCTTCGGCGATCACGTCGCACTTCATGATGCCGCCGAAGATGTTCACGAGGACCGCCTTCACGTTCGCATCCGCGAGGATGAGCTTGAACGCGTTGGTGACCTTCTCCTTCGACGCGCCGCCGCCCACGTCGAGGAAGTTCGCGGGCGCGCCGCCGACGAGCCGGATGGTGTCCATCGTCGCCATCGCGAGGCCGGCGCCGTTCACCATGCAGCCGATGTTTCCGTCCAGCGAGATGTATGCGAGGTCGAACTCCTTCGCCTTCGCCTCGCGCGGATCCTCTTCATCCGCATCGCGCATCTTCGCGATGTCTTCGTGCCGGTAGAGCGCGTTGTCGTCGAAGTTCAGCTTCGCATCCAGCGCGATGACGCCGCCGTCCTTCAGGATCACCAGCGGGTTGATCTCCGCCAGCGACGCGTCCGTCTCCACGTACGCCTGGTAGAGCGCCTTGCAGAACTGCGCGAACTTGCCGACGGTGGGCCCCGAGAGCCCGAGCCCGAACGCGAGCTTTCGGCCCTGGAAGTCGAGGAAGCCGGTCGCCGGATCCACCGCCTCGCGCAGGATCTTCTCGGGGTGCTTGGAGGCGACCTCTTCGATCTCCACGCCGCCTTCGCGGGAGGCCATGAAGGTGACGCGCGAGGTCGCTCGGTCCAGCGTGATGCCGAGGTAGAGCTCCTGGCCAATGTCGAGGCCTTCCTCGATGTAGAGCTTGCGGACCTTCTGCCCTTCGGGGCCGGTCTGGTGCGTCTTCAGCATCATCCCGAGCATCTGGGACGCGAGCTGCTTCGCCTCGGCGGGGCTCTTCGCCAGCTTCACGCCGCCGCCTTTGCCGCGGCCGCCGGCGTGGATCTGCGCCTTCACCACCGTGACCTTCGTGCCGAGCTCGGAAGCGGCCTTCTCGGCGGCCTCCGCGTTGGTGACGAGGATCCCGCGCGGGACCGGCACGCCGTACTTCCGGAAGATCTCTTTGCCCTGATACTCGTGGATTTTCATGGCTGGGCCCCCTTCTCGTGGATGCCGCCGCGCGCGTCAACAGCGGAGTGCGGCGCTGGCGGAAGTAGGGCTAATCCGACGTCGGCGGTGGGCGCTGCGGTGCCTGCCAGCGGCAGCTTGGCCCTTCGGCTTCACGCCGGCCCGTGCCAGCTGCGTCGGTTGTGGAGCGTGCACCCGGTCGGTACGATCAGGTGCATGCCGAAGTCGCCAAACCGTCCCGCGACGTACGCCGATCTCGAAGCGCTGCCGGACAACGTCGTCGGCGAGCTGATTGATGGCGAGCTCTTCGCGTCACCGCGACCTGGCCCACGGCACGCCCAGGTGATCGGAGTGCTGAACGCGCTTCTGTGGACGCACCTGCAATCAGCGTCGGCGGATCGCCCATCGACGTGGCGATTCTTGATCGAGCCAGAGCTTCACTTCGGTCCGAATGCAGTCGTCCCGGACGTCGCCGGCTGGCGCGCGTCGCGGATGCCAACACTCCCCGAAACCGCCTTCATCGAGCTCGCGCCCGACTGGATCTGTGAGGTTGCATCACCCTCGACCGCGAAGCTTGATCGCAAGAAGAAGTTGCCCCTCTACGCCAAGGCGGGCGTCAATCACGTGTGGCTGGTCGATCCCGCGATCAGAACGCTCGACGCGCTCCAGCGAGACGGCAAGCGCTGGCTGCTGCTCGGCACCTGGTCCGACGACGATCGCGCGGCGATCGAGCCGTTCAGCGAGCTCGAGTTGGACCTGTCAGCGCTCTGGGCGGAGGTGATCCCGTCCGTCCACGACGGCTGAGCGCTACCCCGGCCCCGAGTGGCCAGTCAGCTTGTCCTCGTCGAACAAGAGATCCTTGATCACCTGCTTCGTCACCTCGCGGTTCATCGTCGCGATGGACGTGGTGAGCGGGATCTCCTTGGGGCAGACCTTCACGCAGTTCTGCGCCTTGCCGCAGTCCTGAATGCCGCCCTCCTCCATGAGCCCGTGCGTGCGCTCGGACGCGTTGAGCTTGCCGGTCGGGTTCATGTTGAACAGGCGCGCCTGACTGATCGCGGCCGCGCCGATGAAGCTGTTGTTCACGGTGACCTGCGGGCAGGCCTCGAGGCAGGAGGCGCACGTCATGCACGTGGAGAGCACGTACATGATCTGCTGATCCTTCGGGCTCTGACGCGGGCCGGGGCCGAGGTTGTGCGTGCCGTCCACCGGGATCCACGCCTTCACCTTCTTGAGCGCCTCGAACATGCGCTGGCGATCCACCGTCAGGTCGCGCACCAGCGGGAACTTCCGCATGGGCTCCAGGGTGATCGTGTCGCCGCCGTCCTTCAGCACCTTGTCCACCAGCGCGCTGCACGCCATCCGCACGCGCCCGTTGATGTTCATGGTGCAGGAGCCGCAGACCTCTTCGAGGCAGTTCGAATCCCAGACCACCGGCGTCGTGGTCTTTCCGTCCGCGTTGACGGGGTTCCGCTGAATCTCCATCAGCGCGGAGATGACGTTCATCCCCTGCCGGTACGGAATGCGGAACGTCTCGTACGAGCCCTCCTTCTGCGGCGACTCCTGCCGCCAGATCTTGAAGGTGATGGTCCGGCCCGAGTTGGCTGAAGTGTCCATGGTGCGAAAGCCGTCCTTTTACGCGTACCAGCGCGGCTCCGGCGCGAGCACCGGAGTGGGAATGTCCTCGTAGCTGATGTCCAGCGTGCCGCCGTTCCACTTCGCAATCGTGGTCTTCGCCCAACGGTCGCGCTGAGCGGACCAGAGCTTCATCCACTCCGGATCCTGCGACGGATCCTTCGTCTTCGGCTCCGGCAGCTTGAAGTCCGGCTTGTAGTGCGCGCCGCGGGACTCGTCGCGGAGCAGCGCGCAGTGCGTGATCACCTGCCCCAGCGCCAGCATGTTCCACAGCTGGTTCACGTAGCTGAGCGAGCGGTTCGCGTTGCCGCCGGTATCGAGCACGTTGCACTTCTGCCAGCGCGCCTTGAACTCCTCGATCCGATCGAGCGTCTTCTTGAGCTTGTCGTTGTAGCGAACCACCGTGACGTTCTCCGTCATGATGTCGCCGAGGTCCTTGCCGATCACGTACGGGTTCTCGGTCCCGTTCATCTTCCGGATCTTGTCGAAGCGGTCCACCCAGTACTTCTTCGCGGACTCGTACACCGCGTCCGGCACCTCGTGGGACTTCTTGTTCTTCGAGTGCGAGACCATCGCCGGCCCCGCGAGCATGCCGCCGTAGATGCACGAGAGCAGGGAGTTGGCGCCGAGGCGGTTGCCGCCGTGGATGGAGTGATCCGCCTCGCCCGCCGCGTACAGGCCGGGGATGTTCGTGCTCTGGTTCTTCGGGCTGCCCTCGACGGGCATGTTGGTCTTCGAGTCCGGATCGAAGTTCACGTAGATGCCGCCCATCGAGTAGTGCATCCCGGGGAAGATCTTCATCGGAGTCGTGCGCGGATCGTCGCCCGCGAACTTCTCGTAGATCTCCATCACGCCCTTGATCTTCGCATCCAGGACCTCCGCCGGGATGTGCGTGACGTCGAGGTACACCGCGTCCTTCCCGCCTTCGACGCCCATCCCGAGATCGCGCACCACCTGGAAGATCTCGCGGGTGGCCACGTCGCGCGGGACGAGGTTCTTGTACTTGGGGTAGCGCTCTTCGAGGAAGTACCAGCGCTCGGCCTCGGGGATCTCCTTGCCGGGGCGCAGGTCGCCCTTCTTCTTCGGCACCCAGACACGGCCGCCTTCGCCGCGCACCGACTCGCTCATCAGCCGCAGCTTGTCTTCAGCGGGGATGGAGGTCGGGTGGACCTGAATGAACTCGGCGTTGGCGTAGATCGCGCCTTCCTGAAACGCGCGCCCCGCCGCCGTGCCGGTGTTGATGACCGAGTTGGTGGACCTTCCGAACACGATGCCCGGGCCGCCGGTGGCGAGACACACGGCGTCCGCCGGGAAGGTGCGGATCTCCATGGAGACGAGATCCATCGCGACGGAGCCGACGCAGTTTCCCGCGTCGTCCTTCACCATCCCCAGCCACTCCCAGTACTCGTACTTCTGCACCATGCCCTCGGTCTCGTAGCGGCGGACCTGCTCGTCCAGCGCGTAGAGGAGCTGCTGGCCGGTGGTCGCGCCGGCGAACGCGGTGCGGTGGTGGAGCGTTCCACCGAAGCGGCGGAAGTCGAGGAGACCTTCCGGCGTGCGGTTGAACGTCACGCCCATGCGGTCCAGCATGTAGATGATGCCGGGCGCCGCGTAGCACATGCCCTTCACGGAGGTCTGCTCCGCGAGGAAGTCGCCGCCGCGCAGCGTGTCCTTCACGTGGATGTCCGGGTGGTCACCCTCGCCCTTGGTGTTCACCGCCCCGTTGATGCCGCCCTGCGCGCAGACCGAGTGAGACCGCTTCACCGGCACGATGGAGAGCACGTCCACCTTGTGCCCCGCCTCCGCCAACTTGATCACCGTCATCAAGCCGGCGAGCCCGCCGCCGACCACCGTAAACCGACCTGCTGTGTCTGCCATCGTGAACGTCTCTCTCGCTGATGAGGTGGTGCGGCGCGATTACAGCTTCACGCTGTCGACCGTCTTCTTCACCGACTGGAAGCTCTTCTCGAGCTGTGCCTTCTCGTCGCCCTCGAGATCGATCACGTGGATCTTCTCGATGCCGCCCGCGCCGATCGTGGTGGGCACGCCGAAGAAGTAGCCGTTGATGCCGTACTCGCCCTCCAGCATGGCCGCCGCCGGGAGCACGCGCTTGCGATCGAAGATGAACGACTCCGCCATCGCGATGGCCGACTCCGCCGGAGCGAAGTACGCCGAGCCCGTCTTGTAGAGCGCGACCAACTCCGCGCCGCCTTCGCGCGTGCGCTTCACGATCGCATCGAGGCGATCTTTCGGGATGAGCTTCTGGAGCGGAACGCCGCCCACCGTCGCGGTCCGGAGCACCGGGACCATGTCGTCGCCGTGGCCGCCGAGCACCAGCGCGTCGATGTCGCGGATGGAGCACTTGAGCTCCTCGGCCACGAAGCACTTGAAGCGGCTGCTGTCGAGCACGCCCGCCATGCCGCAGACCATGTTCTTCTTGAATCCGGTGATCTTGTGGAGCGCGAACACCATCGCATCCAGCGGGTTCGCGATGTTGATCACGAACGCGTTGGGCGCGTGCTGCTTCAGATTCGCCGCCACGTCCTTCATGATCTTGAGGTTGATGTCGAGCAGGTCCTCGCGGCTCATGCCCGGCTTGCGCGGCACCCCGGCGGTGACGATGACGACGTCGGCGCCTTTGATCGCGGCGTAGTCGTTGGCGCCGACGATGGCGGCGTCATAGCCCTCTATCGAGCTGCCCTGGACGATGTCGAGCGCCTTTCCCTGCGGCACCCCCTCGACGATGTCGAACAGCACGACATCGCCCAATTCCTTCAGGCCGGCGAGCAGGGCCAGCGTGCCGCCTATCTGGCCGGCGCCGATCAGCGCGATCTTGTTGCGTGCCATGCGGATTCCTCGTGCGCGGGA
>JBJMQN010000160.1:0-6553 GCA_045802665.1 Myxococcaceae bacterium
CCGACACGGATCCGAATGACGACGAGGTCCCCGGCCAGGCGGACATGGGCGCCATCAAGACGCTGCTCGCGCTGCGCCGGATTCCGGGAGCGCTCCAGAAGAACCACGTGGTGGTGGAGTTGCTCGACGGCGAACGCCGCGGCGTGATGGAGCGCATCGGCGTGGGCGGCGTGGAAGTCGTCTCGATGACCGAAGTGCTGGGCCGGCTGCTCGTTCAGACCGTGCGCCAGAGCGGCATCGCCGAGGTCTACCGCTACCTGCTCTCCTACGATGGCAGCGAGTTCTACTTCCATCCGTTCCCGGAGCTCGCAGGTCAGCCGTGGTCCGTCGTGCAGTGGCGGCTGGAGAACGCGGTGGCGGTGGGCATCCGGCGCATCGGCGCGGACGGGAAGATCAACGTCATCCTGAACCCGCGCGACGAAGAGGTGCTGCAGCAGACCGATGAGATCCTCGTGCTGGCCGAGGACGACGACACGTTCCGCCTCGTCGCCGAACGCGCCGTCACCATCCCTGCGAACTTCAAGGGCACCACGCCGCGAGGCAAGCAGCCCGAGTCGATCCTGATCGTCGGCGTGGGCGAGAACCTCTCGGACATCCTCTCGGAGTTCGACACGTACGTGGCGAAGGGCTCGAAGGTTTACCTGCTGCCGGGTCGGACGCAGGACGAGCTGAAGGACGAGATCGACACCAGCAAGCTGAACTTGAAGAACACTTCGCTCCACTTCATCGAGGGCGATCCGACGTCGCCTGAAGTCCTGCGGCCGCTGCGCAACCTCGACCTCGCCGCGGCGATGGTCGTGGCGGATATGAGGTTCGATGATCAGGAGGCGGACGCTCGCACCGCGATGTCCGTGCTGCTGCTCCGCGAGATCTTCGAGGACGCGGGGAAGAAGGTTCGGATCATCTCGGAGATGCTGGATCCGCGGACCAAGGAGCTGCTCGAAGGGGACGGCGCCGCCGACTTCGTGGTCAGCACGGAGATCACGTCGATGCTCCTCGCGCAGGTGTCCGAACGCCGCGAGCTGAATGCGGTCTTCGCCGACCTGTTCGACTCGGACGGCAACGAGATCTACTTCAAGCGCTCGGCGGCCTACGCACCGCTGGGGCAGAACGTCTCGTGGCTGCAGGTGCAGAAGGTTGCGCGCGCGCGCGGAGAGATCGCGCTCGGGTACTACCGCGACGGCCAGCCGTTCCAGATGGACCAGATGAACCCGCCGCAGGATCTCCAGCTTGCGTTCAGCGAGGCGGACAAGGTGATCGTGCTCGCGGAGGACGATCGCGAAGAGCCGTACACTCAGACCGCGCCTCCGGAGCAGAAGTCGGCGTAGCGGAGAGCGCGTGCTCGTTCAGCCTGGCGGGAGTGCTCCCGAGCTCAGTCGCATGCCCGTCGTCCGCGACGCGCGAGGCATGCGAGAAGCGCCATGCTGAGAAGCATCACACCCGAGCTCTGATCACACCCGCATCCAACGCGGGCCGCGCGCGGGCCGGCGCGCACCGTGCCGCCGTCGTCCAGAAGCCCCGAGTCGTCCTGCCCTCCGTCCACCGGTTCGGCGCCGCCGTCCGAGAACGTTCCTCCGTCGCTGCTCCCGCCGTCCGCGACCAGAAGGCCGCCATCGAATGACGCCAGGCCATCGATGAAGTCCGGATGGCTCGCGACGATGGTCGAAGGTCCCAACGCCAGCGCGGAGACGTAGAGCGTCACGCCCGTGGAGCCGTTCGGCAGGGTCGCCAACGACGTGGGCGCGCTGCAATCGGGTTGCAGAGACACGGTCGCGTTCGAAGCCACGAGCGTCGCGTCCACATCGTAGGGCGCGGGCGCCGTCGCACCGGTCGAGTCCACGAGCGACAGCTTCGCGGCCACGCAGCTTCCCGGCGCCACCACCGGCGGGACCTGCACGTTGAACGTCGACGCGGGTGGGTAGAGCGTCGCCCGGAAGTCGTCCCAGTCCATCGTGCCGGTGAAGTCGCGCGGCTCGCCCCACGCATTTCCAACGGTGAAGCTGTGCGCCGTCTTGGCGGACCAGTCGACGGTCGTCGTCGCGGCCTGCGCGCCGTTGATCCACATCGTCCGCACGCCGGCATCGGAGCCCAGCCCGGTCAACGCGCCCTCGAGCAGATACCAGCTGCCGGGGACCACCGGCACGGTGCAAGGCGCGACGCTGTAGGTGCCGTTCACGTCGTGCCCGCCCAGGCAGAACCGGCCCATTGAATCGATCTCGAGCGACAAGCCAGGGCTGCCGCCGCCGATGTTCAGGTGCACCGCGAGCACCGTTTCGACTCCCACCGCATCCGGTTGGGTCATCCGAAACCAGCCCCGGAAGTACACCTGGGGCTGGATGGGCTCGAGGCTCATGCCGAGGTCCGCCTCGTCGTCGAAGGTGCCGGAGCTGGCGGTGTCCACGGTGTGCAGCCCGCCGTCGCCGCGGTGCGCTCCTGAAGGGGTTGACCCGACGGAGTTGGCGGTGCTCGGCGCGACGTCGGAGAACTGCCAGGGCCCCGGCGGGACGTCGGTCCAGAACAGCTGCGGACGGTCGAAGTCCTCGCTGATGATCTCCGGGTCCACGACCACCGCGAGCGTCGCGTTCGGGTACCCGGTCGCCGCCGCCGTGAGGTTGGGCGTGCCGGGGCGCGAGTCGCGGTAGACGAACGTCTTCGCGGTGTCCCCGTCTGCGAAGTTCAGCGTCCACGTCGGCGTCCAGCCGATGTCCTGCCCCGGGTTGCTGTTGAACTCACCGGTAGACGCGCTGGAGCTGAGCGTGACGGTGAGCGTGCCCGTGCTGGTGGGCGCGCCGTTGAGGCGCCGTTCGACGCGGAACTGCGGTCCGGACAGGCTCGCGCCGAGGCGGGTGGTGGGCGTCAGGAACGCGAGCGTCGACTGTGCCGCCGCGGGCCCGCTCAGCGTGCACAGGATCAGCAGGAGCTTCGCGGCGCGCGGCATCAGGGACATTGTCGGCCCGACACCTACAACTGAACCATTCCAGAGGGCTTCCGCGCGTCGTAGAATCCCACTCGTCTGCATGTGGCGCAGGGCCTACTGGGGCGTCGTCTAACGGCAGGACATCAGACTTTGGCTCTGATTATCAAGGTTCGAATCCTTGCGCCCCAGCCACTTCTTTTGAGGTGCCCAGCATGCCGTTGAGCAAGGTGCTTCAACTGGTGCCCGTGGGGCCGATCCCGATCTCGTTGATGAAGGAGATCGAGGAGCCGCTCCAGAGCAGCCTTCAGGTCACGCCGGTGCAGGGCAGAACGCCGCTCACGGACCCGAAGTACGCGTTCAACAAGGACAGGAACCAGTACCACTCGCAGGCGATCATGCGGAGGCTGGTGCCGCTGCTTCAGAACGCGCAGCAGCTCGGGCTCGGCGTGTGCGACGTGGACCTCTTCGTGCCGGACTCTCCGTTCGTCTTCGGCGAGGCAGACCGGGAATCGCGCATCGCGCTGGTGTCGCTGTTCCGGCTTCGTCAGGGCGCCGAGGGCGAGATGCTCAAGCGCCGCGTGCAGGTGGAGTCCGTGCATCAGGCGGGACATCTGGTGGGGCTCTCGTACTGCGATGATCCGCGCTGCGTGATGTTCCTCGCGACGCAGCCCTCGGACGTGGACCGGAAGAACCTTTCGCTCTGCAACGTCTGCCGCAACGAGCTGTCGAAGCTGAACCGGTGAGCGATAGGCCGCGCAAGAGAGTCTCCGCGCTCGGGTATGCGTTGCCGGCGTTGGTCGCGTTGGGAGTCATCGGCGGCTACACGGCGTTCGCGGTCAGCCGGGCGAAGGGGTCACTGGGCAAGACGGAGCTCGCCACCTCCCAGCCCGCGGTTGATCCGGGCGACGTGCGCTGGCTCAAGGGCGCGCTGCACGTGCACACGAACCAGTCCGGGGACAGCAAGGAGCCCGTGGAGAACGTCATCGCCGCGTACGAGAAGGCGGGCTTCGACTTCGTCGTGCTGACGGATCACAACAATGTGACGGTGGGGAAGGGGACGGACAAGACGCTGGTGATTCCGGGCGTGGAGCTCACGCTGAATCTGCCCTCGTGCGAGCCGCCGCCTGAAGACGACAGGGGCTGCGCGGTGCACGTGAACGCGTGGTTCGTGGATCCGAAGACCTCGGACCGGATCGTGATCGAGCCGAGGAGCCGCCAGCGCTACGACCTCTACGCTTCGCTGTTTCAGGCGGCGCGGATGATGGGCGGGCTCTTTCAGGTGAACCACCCGAACTACAAGTACACCGGCGCGAACGTGGAGCTGCTCGCGAAGCTGCAGCCGCGCTTTCTGGAGATCGGCAACGCAGCGCTGGATGTGAACACCGCGGGAGATGCGCAGCACCCGCCCGTCGAGCACCTCTGGGACGAGCTCCTCACGCAAATCAGACAGCCGGTGTGGGGCACGGCGACGGATGACGCGCACGACTACTCGGACGCGGCGGCGGTGGCGAAGAGCGGGGCCAATCCGTCGATCGTGGATCAGGGCTACGTCTTCGTGCGAGCGAGGAAGGATCCGAAGGACATCCGCGAGGCGCTCGAGCGCGGCGACTTCTACGCGTCCCAGGGCCCGCGGCTGGACGAGGTCGCGGTGAAGGACGGCGCTTTGCTGATCAGGACAGCGGAGGAGGCGACGTTCCGCTTCATCGGCGAGGGCGGAAAAGATCTGCAGACCACGACCGGGAAAGAGGCGCGCTACGTCCCCGCTGATCCGAAGCCGCTCTACATCCGAGCGGTGATTGATCAGGGCGGCCATCGCGCGTGGACCCAGCCGTGGTTCCCCGCCGCTCCGCGCTGAGCAAGACCTGCGTGTGGGTTCCGGGGCCGCGCCGGCTCGATGCGACGCATCCGATGCCGCGCAGTGCTGAGCACACGGCGCTGTAAAGCCTTGGCGTGACGCGGCTGTCGTGCTTTCTGAATACGCCTCCCTCTGGGCGCGTCTGTGCACGCGGATTGCTGAGGGAGTGGGAAGGCAAGGAGTCACGCACACATGAAGCGACTGTTGGGTCTGTTGGTGGTGGCGGTTTCGCTGTTCTCCGCATGTGAACCGATTGAGCCGGGCGGCGGCGGTGGCGGGCCTGTTGGCGACGGGACGTTCACCAAGGGCTTCGTCTACGTGCGGTCGGACAACAACATCTACGCGGCGGACAGCGCGGACTACCAGACGACCATTCAGCTCACGACCAACGGGAACAACAAGCACCCGTCGCTCTCCGCGAACGGCAAGACGGTCGTCTTCGTTCACACGGACGGACAGCTCACTTCTCTGATGACCGTTCCGGCCGCTTCGGGCCAGAGCACGTCCACGCTGCTCAACAGCGACTCGACGAAGAAGAACTTCAGCAACCCGGTGTTCTCTCCGGATGGAGCGAAGATCGCGTTCAAGTACGAGAACGGCGCGACGTCGTTCATCGGCCTGATGAATTCGGATGGCTCGGGCTTCCAGGCGCTGACGCCGTCCACGCTGTCCTTCGGTGCCCCGGCGTTCTTCCCGGATGGCAGCGCGATCATTGCGCCAGCGGGCAACTCCACGAGCACGTACGATCAGATTCAGAAGGTCAGCCTCACCGGCAACACGAGCACGGTGCTGTCGTCGCTCGGCAGCGAGGCGCTCAACATCGTGAACCGGATCGTCGTGGCGCCGAACGCGACGCAGGCGGCGTTCGATGCGCGCGTGTCATCCGGCTCGAACCGCATCTTCATCGTGTCGCTGAACGCAGGCGTGGGCGGCACGGTGCGCCAGCTCACCGATCACCCCGGAGAGCCGGGCGCCAACGACAGCTTCCCCACGTTCACGAGCAACACCGAGGTCGGGTTCAGCTCGGACACCGGCGGCGCTGATCAGGTCTACACCGCGCAGACCAGCGGCACGAAAGTGGGCGGCACGCTGACCGTTCCTTCCGCGCTGCAGCCGTGGTTCGGCCCGGTGGGGCAGTAGGACTGAACGCGACCCCGGCCTACTTCGTCCCGCCGTCCGCGGGCCCCTTCTGCGGCGCCTGCTGCTCCTGAGCGACTGGCACGAGGCTCGGGCCGCGGACGCGCACGGTGTCGCGCTCTTCGCCGGACTGATTGTCGAGCTCGGCGTACGCCTGGTACGGGCTGCCGGTCACGTCGATCCGGCCGTGCGGATAGGGATTGCCGACGAGGCCTTCCTTCTTGCCGCCCTCTTCACAGGCGAACAGCGCAACAGCCGCGAGCAGGGACAGGCCTACCATCTTCAAACCGCGCATCGTCGCTTCACTCCTTCGGAAAAGGCGCGGCAACCTACCAGCGCTCAGCGCCCGGACGAGAGAAAAGCGGCAGGCCCGTTGCTTCGACCTGACAGTCCAGCTTCCGCCTCTCATCACGCCTTGCTACGCAGATGCCCATGAAGAGGACGCTGCTCGTCGCGCTGTTTTTCTGTGCGGCCGGTTGTAAGAAAGACGAAGGACCGTCGCCCGAGGCGGTGGATCAGGCCGCGTCGCTCAAGCCGCTCGCCGTGGTCGTGCCGGTGGATGCAGGCGCGCCGCCCGTCGCGAACGCCGCTGCGGATGTGGATTCGGACCGGGATGCGTCCGAGGACGTCGCGGCCGAGCCTGA
>JBJMQN010000161.1:0-4013 GCA_045802665.1 Myxococcaceae bacterium
ACCTACGAGAGATTGAGCGCGATGCCGAAGGGTACGCGCGTGGTCGTCTACTTCGATGCCGGGACGGAGCTGCCGCCGAACTACGAGCTCGTTCACTCGGAAGAGATCGGCGGGCACACGCTGGGAATGTGGCGAGCGGGATAACTCACACCCAGGCGCTTCGGCAGCGAGCGATTACTCGTCGCTCACGATCTCGAACCGCGGTGGATCAATCCGCGTGCTCCTGCACTTCGGGCACGCGCCGGGCTTGGTGAAGCGCTTGCGGTCCATGAACTCGAAGCTGCAGGCGAGGCACTCCGCGGGATCGATCTTCAATCTCGCGTCCTCGTTCTTGAGGGACTTCGCGAGATGCTCGAGGTGCTCGGCGACGTCCTTCTCCGGGATGTGCGCTTCGGCGGAGAGATCTTTCGCGGTCGCAGGTCCATCGCAGAGAACCCGCCGAATCGTCTCGCGGATCGTCTCGCCGCGTTCATTGAGAGGTGCTTCGCTCATGGTGACCGCGCTGCATAGACCCGCTGGCGAAGCTCACCCCGTCCCCCGAGCCAGCGCCGCCTGCTCCTGCCTCTTGCGCTCCTCGGTCACCTCGGGCTTTTCCTTCGCCCGTTCCTTGTCCGTCGTGGGCGCCGGCGCGATGGGTCCCTTCACCGGCTTCACCACTCTTACGCGCTCGAGCTTCGCGCCATCTTTCGTCATCACCACGAACGTGAACCCGCCCCAGGTGAACTTGTCGCCGACCTCCGGAATGCTCCCGGACAGCGTCGCCAGAAAACCTCCGAGCGTCTCGAACTCACCGTCCGGCAGCGTCGTCGCGAACGCCCGTTCAAACGCCTCGCGCTCCATGCTCGCGGTGATGACGTAGCTGCCGTCCGGCTGGCGTTCGATCTCTTTCTCCACCACCTCGAACTCGTCTCCGATGTCGCCGACGATCTCTCGAAGGATGTCTTCCAGCGTGACGATCCCCATGAAGCCGCCGTACTCATCCACCACGATCGCCATGTGCAGACGCTTCTTCTGCATCTCGCGGAGCAGATCGCCGATCGGCTTCACCCACGGCACGAAGTTCGCCGGCCGCACGATGTCGCGCAGCACGATGAGCTCGGGGTGCTGCATCATCGGGATCAGATCGCGCGCGTGGAGCACACCCACGATGTGATCCATGTCGTCCTGAAACACCGGCAGCCGCGAGTGGTTCTCCTCGGCGAGCAGCCGCAGAATCTCCTCCGAGCTCGTGCTCACCTCCACGCCGACGACCTCCGTGCGCGGGACCATCACGTCGCGTGAACGCTTGTCGGAGAGCTCGAAGATGGAGCGGATGAGCTGCGGCGCGCCCTTGTCGAGGTTCTCCGACGCGGCCTGCGCCTGAAGCAGCTTCTCCAGCTCCTCCAGCGGCGGCGGCGGCGCTTCGAACCGCACGCGCCCACCGAACGGCCGCACGATGAGGTTCAGCGTGCCGACGAGCAGCCGCAGCAGCGGATAGAGCAGGACCTTCAGCAGCGACACCGCGCCCGAGGTCCAGAGCGCCCACGTCTCGGGGCTGCTGATCGCTACCGCCCGGAAGAGCACGTCGACGACGGCGGCGAGCAGCGCCATCAACGCGCCGCCGGCGAGCAGCGACGCGAGCGGCACCCACGGCGCATCACCGAACCGCGAAAATTCCAGAAGGCGCGGCGGGACCAGCGTCGCCAGCGCGACCGCGTTGAAGCCGCAGAGCGTGATGGCGAGACGAAGCGTCGCGGCCGTGGCCTCGCGCTCGGTCTTGTGCTTGAGGACCCGCCTTCCGCGGCGCGGGTGCACAGTCGCCAGCTCTTTCGCCTTCAGGTCGGAGGTGCCGTAGAGCGCGGCCTCGGCGGCGGCGAGGAGCGCCCGGAGCAGGATGAACCCCAGGCAAACGACCCAGATGGCCCACGTGGGCATAAGCCTCAACGTCTTAACAACGAGATGGGACGCAGACCAATTCGCGCTGCGTTGTAGGCCTGTGTAACCGTGTCGTAAGCCCCAGTCACTCCGTTCAACAGAACGCTTCTGCTTACACCTGCCGAACGTTCCGCACGGCATCCACGCCGTTCGCTTCGAGCATGATCTTTGGGCGTGGGTGCTCTATGAGGCCGCCCATGCTCGCTCGCGTTTTCGTCACCCTGAAACCCGGCGTGCTCGATGTCGCCGGAAAGGCCATCGAGGGCGGCCTGCATTCGCTCGGGTATCAGGAGGTCGAAGGCGTTCGCCTCGGCAAGTACCTCGAAGTGAAAGTGCAGGAGACGGACAAGGTGAAGGCGAAGGCGCGCGTCGAAGAGATGTGCAGAAAGCTCCTCGCCAACACCGTCATCGAGAACTTCCGCGTGGAGCTGTCCGAGTGAAGACGAAGTTCGGCATCGTCGTCTTCCCCGGCAGCAACTGCGACCACGACGCGTACCACGTGGCGAAGCATGTGCTCGGGCAGGACGCGGTTTTCCTCTGGCACAAGGACCGGGATCTCCAGGGCGCGGACGTGGTCGTGCTCCCCGGCGGATTCTCCTACGGCGACTACTTACGCTGCGGCGCCATTGCGCGCTTTTCGCCGATCATGGAGAGCGTCGTCGCGCACGCGAAGAAGGGCGGACGGCTGCTCGGGATCTGCAACGGCTTTCAGATCCTCACCGAGGCGGGCCTGCTCCCCGGCGCGCTGCTCCAGAACCGTTCCCGCAAGTTCATCTGCAGAACCGTCGAGCTGGAGGTGAACAACAGCACCGCGTTCACGAAGGCGTACGGCAGCAAGCAGGTGATTCACGTCCCCATCGCGCACGGCGACGGCAACTTCTACATCGACGACGACGGGCTCAAGCGGCTGGAGGACAACGGCCAGGTCGCGTTCCGCTACAGGGAATGCCCGAACGGCTCGCGCAACGACATCGCCGGGATCGTGAGCGAAAAAGGGAACGTGCTCGGGATGATGCCGCACCCGGAGCGCGCCGCTGAGCCGGTGCTCGGCAGCGTGGATGGGCGGAAACTCTTCGAGTCGCTGCTCGGATGACGGGTCCCGGCGATCACTCTGAGCGGAGTCGAAGGGCACCGCGAGGACTGAGCCGAGCCGTCGCGCTGGCGTTAGTCGCGTGCGCCACCGCCGCAAACGCCTGGCCTGCGGACGTGTACGTCGAAGCCAAAGCCGGCGAAGAGAAGTTCCAGCGGCTCAACGCCCTCGAGTGGACCGAGGTTGAAACCAAAGACATCGCTGAAGTCGAAGCGCTCCCCTCCGGCGAAGCGCTGATCACGGGAAAGCGTCCCGGAGCCACGCTCGTCCTCCTCTACGCCGAAGGGAAAATGGGCGTGTGGAGAGTGAGCGTGACCGGCAAGTCGGATGCCGGAATCGCGCCGCCGGATGTCGACGAATACGTGCGAGCGAGAGCCGCCGATCTCCTCGCCGCCGCAAAAAAAGCCTGCCCCGATCTCAAGCAGGACCCGGGGTCATCCGATGAAGCGCTCGTCGTCACGGTGAAGACCGACGCATGTCGAAGCGCCCTCAAAGCCCTCTTCCAGACCGATGCGTTCAACGCGCGCGAGATCTCGCTCACCTACGATCTCCCCGTCCTGCAGACGCAGCTCAAAGAGATGCAGTCCGCGATCGATGCGGCGATAGGCAAAGGCAAAGTCACCTCGGTCTACTCAGGCGCGGGCCTCCGTCTCTCCGGAAAGATCACCACCGCCGAGCACCGCAAGGTCCTCTGGGCGCTGTTCAAGAACTCCGTCGGCCGGGTGGCGCTCGAAGATCGCCTCGAGCTCACCGACAAGCCGCCGCCGCCGAAAGAAGACGAGAAGGAATCGCCATGAGCATCACCCCGGACGTCGTCAGCAAACACGGCCTCAAGCCCGACGAGTACGAACGCATCGTGAAGCACATGGGCCGCGAGCCGAACCTCGTGGAGCTCGGCATCTTCTCGGTGATGTGGAGCGAGCACTGCTCCTACAAGTCTTCGCGCAAGCACCTCCGCGGTTTCCCGACGACCGGTCCGCGCGTGCTCGTGGGGCCCGGTGAGAACGCG
>JBJMQN010000162.1:0-3612 GCA_045802665.1 Myxococcaceae bacterium
GGCGGGAAGCGCGTCCTGCGCGTCGGAGAAATCCCTCCGGAGCCAGAGCACGTCCGCGCCCTCGGTGAAGGCTTCGCTGCTCAGTCCGGCGGATTTTCGCAGCGCGCTGTTGCGACCGTTGCAGATGATGAACGTGCGGCCGTCCACGCGCCCTTCGACGCCATCCTTTCGCGTCTTCACCGCGACGACGGCGCCGCTCTCGCTCATCGTCTCCAGCACCGTGGTGTTGAAGTCCATCCGGTAGTGCGGGTGCTTGCTGCAGAGCTCGTGCAACAGCTGCAGAAACCCGGGCTGCGAGATGAGCGAGCCCAGCTCCTTGCCACCCGGCACCATCACCTCGCGCGTTTTCCCCACGAACAGCCGCCGAAGCACATTCGGCCGAGCGTCCCCGCGCTGCGTCGCGAGCTGCAACACGCCGAGCTTCTCCAGCGGCCCCAGCACGACCGGATTGATGAGCTCCCCTCTGAATTCGCGATCGAAGTCGCCGTGCCGCTCGAGCACCCGCACCGGGATCCCGTTGGTCACGAGCTGATACGCGAGCACCATTCCCGCGGGTCCTGCGCCGACGATCACGATCTCTGGGCTTGCCATGGCGCACCGCTTTAGCTGCTCGGCCGGTCCCCGGCCAGCTTCCCGCCCGTGCTCTCGGGAGTGCGCAGCTTGTCCGAAACCCCTTCGTCAGGAGGCCCCCCGTGCAGTGGCAGGGACGACGGCAGAGCTCGAACGTGGAGGACCGGCGCGCGTCATCGCGCACGAGGTGGGGCATCACGTGCAGAACCTGCTCGGCACGTTCCAGAAGGTGCAGCGGCAGACCACGCGCGGAAATCAGAATGCGCTCTCGGTGAAGATGGAGCTGCAGGCGGATTGCTACGCGGGCATCTGGGCGCACCACGCTCAGCAGCAGCGGCACGTGCTCGATCCGGGCGACATCGAAGAGGGGCTGAACGCCGCGTCGCAGATCGGAGACGACACGCTGCAGAAGAAGGCGCAGGGCTACGTCGCGCCGGAGTCGTTCACCCACGGGACCTCGGCGCAGCGCGTGTCGTGGTTCAAGCGTGGGTTCGAGAGTGGACGGCTGGAGGATTGCGACACGTTCGCGAAGTGAGCGGCGTATGGTGCGCGCCCCATGCAAGCCATCGTCCTGACGAAGTTCGGCGGGCCTGAAGTGCTGGAGCAGCGCGACGTCGGCCAACCGTCTCCGGGCCCGGGCCAGCTCCTCGTCCGCGTGCACGCGTCGGGAACGAACCCGGTGGATGCGAAGATCCGCGCGGCGGGCGGTTGGGCGCAGATCACCCCGCCCTGCGTGATTGGCTACGACGCGTCGGGCGTGATCGAAGCGCTGGGCGTGGGCGTCTCAGGTTTCAGCCGCGGCGACGAAGTGTTCTTCACGCCGGAGATCTTCGGGAACGTGCACGGCACCTATGCGGAGTGCGCGCTCGTCGAGGCCGCGATCGTCGCGCCGAAGCCCAAGGGGCTGTCGCACGTCGAGGCGGCGGCGGTTCCGCTCGCGGGCGGCACGGCGTTCGAGGCGGTGGTGCGGAGGCTCTCGGTCCGTCCCGGTGAGACGCTGCTCATTCACGGCGCGGCGGGCGGAGTCGGTACGTTCGCGGTGCAGCTCGGCAAGCTGTGCGGCGCGCGCGTGATCGGCACCGCCAGCGAACCTCATCACAAGCTCCTCCGCGACCTCGGCGCGGACGTGTGCATCGACTACCGCAAGGAGAACGTCTTCGAACGCACGCTGAAAGAGACGGGCGGTGTGGGCGTGGACGCGGTGTTCGACTGCGTCGGCGGAGATCACATCCAGAACAGCGCGCAGTGCACGAAGCCGTTCGGCCGGCTGGCCTCCATCCTCGGGCCGAAGGGCGACTTCACGATGCTGTATCTGAAGAACCAGACGTACCACGGCGTCTTCATGCACCGCGAAGGCGCGCGGCTGAAGCTGCTCGGAAACCTGCTCGAGCGGAAAGCGCTGCGGCCGATCATCGCGGAGACGCTGCCCTTGAGCGACGTGCGGAAAGCCCACGAGCGGCTCGACTCCGGACACGGCGCGGGAAAGATCGTCCTCGAGGTTGCGCGTGGCTGACGCGCTCGCCGAATACCCGGTCGTCATCGCGCTCGACGTGCGCTGGGGCGACATGGACGCGTTCGGCCACGTGAACAACACGGTGGTGTTCAGCGAGTCGCAGCAGGCTGTCGCCGCGACGGGCAGCGGCCTCGTCGTCTCGTTCGACTACGGCAAGCAACAGAAGGCGGATTTGCCCGCGGTCGTGCGCGAGAAGATAGAAGCGCTGAGAGGTACACTGACGCCGTGAAGGTCCGAGAGCTCAAGGGGTTGGCGCAGACGCTGGGTGCGGAGAAGTTCGTCGCGCAGCTCGGCCCGTTCGTGCTGATTCAACGACCGCCGCGGGAAATCGTCGCGCAGAAGGACGCGGAGATTGCGCTCCGCAGCACCATGCCGAGCCGGCGGGATCGCACCACCGAGAGCGCGCTTGCGATCATCCACGAATTTCAGAACCTCCACGTCGCGGCGCTGCCGCCGATGAGCGACAAGGATGAGATCGTCCTCGGCCGCCAGCCGGACTGCGACGTGGTCGTGGACGAGGCGTCCGTGTCCAAGCGCCACGCGTCGTTCAAGTGGGACGATCAGAAGAAGCGCTGCCTGCTGAAGGATCTCGGCTCGAGCAACGGCACCTTTGTGGATGAGGCGAAGCTCGGCCGCAAGGAGCAGGTGCTCGAGGACACTGCCGTGCTGACGTTCGGCGACGTGGACTTCTGGTACATGCCGTCAGCGTCCCTGCACTGGCGGCTGATGCACTGGTCGCCTCAGGGCTGAGCTTTCCAGGGCGGCCGCCGGATCGGCAGAAACACCGGGTGCCACATGTGCCTGTCGATGAACGCCGGGAGGTCATCCGGCTTCGGTTTCGTCGCGGCGCCTTCCTTGTGCGCCTGAGTGATCACCGCGCACGCGACGTGACGTGAAGCGCCGCGGATCCGTTCGATGCGCGGATACACCGCCCCCTGCGCGAGCCGGCCCGGATCCGTGTACTCGGCGAGCGCCATCGACGCGGCGAGCAGCATCCCATCCGAGACCTTTCGCGCCCCGGACAGCAGCACGCCGAGCCCGAGTCCCGGAAAGATGAACGCGTTATTGCCCTGCCCCACCGGATAACGCGTCCCCTGAAACTCCACGTCGGGAAATGGGCTGCCGGTGGCGACGATCGCCCGGCCGCCAGTCCACGCGAGAATGTCAGCAGGGACCGCCTCGCTGTTCGCGGTGGGATTCGAGAGCGCGAAGACGATGGGCGTGGGCGTGTTCGCGGCGACGGCCTTCACGGTCGTCTCATTGAACGCGGCGCGCTGACCGGAGAGCCCCAGCAGCGTCGTCACCTTCGCGTGTCGCGCCGTCTCTTCCAGCGTGGGGATCGAATTCTGGATCTTCCAGCTCGCGATCATCGCGCGCGGCTTGGCGAACTTCTTCTTGTACGGCTCGAGACCTTTTCGGTCGTCGAGGACGAGGCCCTTCGAGTCGATCAGGAAGATCCGATCGCACGCGTCCTGCGCAGAGAGCCCTTCGTGCTGAAGGCCACGAGCGATCTGCGACGCCACGCCCAC
>JBJMQN010000163.1:0-7257 GCA_045802665.1 Myxococcaceae bacterium
GACCGACGAGGACTTCGAGAAGACGATTCAGCTGACCGAGCTCGTGCGGTTCGAGCACCAGTATTCGTTCGTCTTCTCCCCCCGGCCGAAGACCGGCGCCGCGCTGCGCGAGGACGAGTGGGGCGCCATCTCGCACGAGGTGAAGATCCAGCGGCTGGAGCGCCTGCAGAAGCTGCAGCGGAAGATCTGCCAGGAGCTGATGGCTACGCAGGTCGGGCTCGAGGTTGAAGTGCTGGTTGAAGGGCCGTCGAGGAGCGATCCGACGCGCCGCTTCGGCCGCACTCCGGAGAACCGCACCGTGAACTTCGACGGCGACGCCGAGGCGGGCGCAGTCGTGAAGGTGAAGGTCGAGCACACCTCGCCCAATCAGCATTCGGGCGTTCAGGTCGGCTTCACCCGCACCAGCGTGCCGCTTCCCACCGTCGCGACGGCGCCCACGCAGCTGGTAGCGAATTCGTGAAGCGGTTCGCGGTCTACGCGCTGCCCATTCTGTTCTGGATGGGCCTCATCTTTTTTCTGTCGTCTCAGTCGAAGCTGCCGACGCCCAACGTCAGCCACTTCGACAAGTTCGCTCACGCGGGCGTGTACGGACTGCTCGGCCTGCTTCTGGCGCGAGCGCTCCGCGGCTACGGCGTGAGCCCCAAATCCGCCGTGATCATCGGCATCATCGCCGCGTCCTGCTACGGCGCCTCTGACGAGATCCACCAGATCTACACGCCGGGGCGTACCCCTGACGTCTTCGACTGGGTCGCGGACACGTTCGGCGCGAGCCTCGGCGCGGCATTCTGGTACGCGCTCTACACGCGACGGCCGCAGCTCAGGAGCTCGCCTTGATCCGTTCGTTCCGCGGCCACACGCCGAAGATCCCCGAGAGCTGCTTCGTGGAGGCGTCCGCGCAGGTTTTGGGAGACGTCGTCCTCGGCGAGGAGTCCTCCATCTGGTTCAACTGCGTCGTTCGCGCGGACGTGAACCCGATCCGGATTGGGGCTCGGACGAACATTCAGGATCTCACGATGGTGCACGTGCTCAGCAAGAAGCACGGCACGAGCATCGGCGACGACGTGACCGTCGGGCATCACGTGGTGCTGCACGGGTGCACGGTCGGCTCTCGCGTGCTCATCGGCATGGGCGCGATCCTGATGGACGGCGTGGAGGTGGGGGATGACTGCATCATCGCCGCGGGTGCGCTGCTGTCTCCGGGGACGAAGATTCCGTCTGGTTCGCTCGCGATTGGCAGTCCGGCGAAGGTGAAGCGGGCGCTGAGCGCGGAGGAGCGGGCGTTTCTCACCGAGAGCGCCCGGAACTACGTGGGCTACTCGAAAGAGCACAAGCTCGCCGTCTGAAGAAAATCGGGCCGTTGCCTGACTCCGTGCTAGGAATTGCCCGATGCCGGCGGTGGACGTCTTCAAGACCTGCGCCCTGTTCAAAGGGTTCACCGACACGGGGCTCCAGATCCTCGCGTCGATCTCCACCGAGCGTCATTTCCCTCAAGGCGTTCCCCTCTTCGTCGAGAACATGGTGGGTGACTCGCTGCTCATCTTGAGCACCGGCCGAGTGCGCCTCACTTCGAAGAACAAGACCGGCGAAGAGATCCCGGTGGGCGACGCGGGCCCGGGAGATTTTCTGGGCGAGCTCGCGCTCATTCAGCAGGGCCAGCGCATGTGCACCGCCACCGCGACGGCGCAGGTGAGCGCGTGGGAGATCCGCCATCAGGACTTTCAACGGCTCCTCGGACAGAAGCCGCAGGCGTGCCTCAAGCTGCTGATGAACATCGTCTCGGCGTTCGGGCAGAAGATCACGGACAACAAGGACACCTTCAAACTGCTTTTGACGAAGTAGCCACGGGCCCCGTGGTACGGTCCGCGCCGCTCATGTTTGTCCGTACTTCCGTCGTCGCTTTGTGTCTGTTGTCCGCCCCCGCGTTCGCTGAATCGGACTGGTTCGCGAGCCTCTACACGGGCGATGGCGTGGAGCTCCGCGCCGACGAGCGCGTGTTCACCCTCTACGCGCTGCTCAACGCGATGGGCTACGACGAGGCGCCCGTCGTCCGGCAGGATCCGCTCCCCAAGCACCTGTTCCATCCGGTCCGCCAGAGCATCCGCACGCGGCTTCTGTCCGGGGATCCGGCGATTCGTCAGCAGGCGGACGTGTTCTTCGACGCGCACAGCACGCCGCTCGAGCACTACCTCGCGTACACGGTCTCCAGCGCGCCGCCTCCGTTCCAGACCGGGGCGAAGCAGAAGGAGCTGCAGGATCTCAAGGGCCTCGAAGGCCTGCTCCGAGCGGTCCACACCCAGTGGAACATCCCCGATGCGCTCGCCTCCGTTCAGGCCGAGTACCGCAAGGCGCTCAAGCCGTACCTCACTGCAGTGGACGCTCCGCTGGGCAAGCTGCGGAAGCTCCTCAAGGTGCCGGACAACGGGCCCAACTCGCTGATTGTCATGAACCTCCTCGATGCACAAAACAGCGTGCACGGAGTGATGGGCGACAACGAGGTCGTGCTGGTGGTGGGACCGTCAGACAAGCCGAACGTGGATGGCCTGCTGCGCGAGTACGCCCGCGTGTACATGGACCCCGTGGTGAAGGCGAAGGCCCAGGCGGGTTGGGCGGGAGGGGCGACGATGCTGAAGGAGGGCCAGCTGCTCGGGGCGCCGGAGAAGTCGGTGGGCGACTACGCCTCCGCGCTGTTTGCCAGAGCATTGGCGCTCAAGGCGCAGGACGCGAACGACGCGCAGTACGACGCGCAGGCCAACGCCGGCTACTTTGGGCTGAAGGACATTGCCAAGGGCTTCGACGACGGAAAGCCCGTCGAAGGCTGGATGATGGACGCGCTCAAGCAGACGGAGACGCGCCGCCCCGCGCCGAAGAAGTAGCAGCGCCACCAGCGTCCGGAGAGTTCACCCAGGTGGAGGAGTTCCTCAAAACAGTCCTGATCGACACCTCGGGCGGCGTGGCCTACGCCACGATCTTCGGGGTGCTGCTCGCGTGCGGGCTGGGGATTCCGCTGCCCGAAGATCTGTCGCTCATCATGGGCGGGTACCTCGCGCACCTGGAAGCCGTGAAGCTGCCCTACATGATGGCGGTGGGCTTCGCGGGGATCCTCGCGGGGGACACGCTGATCTTCATGGCGGGCCGGAGGGTGGGGAACAGCGTCGATCAGCGCAAGGGCCTCATCGCCCGCATCGTCACGCCGGAGAAGCGCGCGAAGGTGAGCGGGCTGTTCCAGCGGCACGGCGAGAAGATCGTGATGATCGCGCGCTTCATGCCCGGAGTTCGCGCGGTCACGTACTTCACCGCCGGCGCGTCCGGGATGAAGTACTCGCACTTCATCTTCTGGGACGGCCTCGCCGCGATGGGCAGCGCGCCGCTGTTCGTCTTTCTGGGCTACCACTTCGGGGAAGATCTCGAGGCGCTGATCGACAAGCTCAAGGCTGGGCAGTTCACGGTCCTCGCCGGGCTCGGGATGCTGATCGTCGCGTACCTGGGCTACCGCTGGTGGTCCAAGCGCCGCGAGAAACGGCAGCTGGCGGCGGAGCAGGTCGCGGTGAGTGAGCCGCGCGTGGAGAAGCCGGTCGCGCCGCCCGCGGCGCGGGATCAGGTTCCGTCGCCGAAGTAGCGGCGGCTTTCACGCCCCGGTCGGTAGACCCCGAACGAAGCGTCGCGGTTTTGGTTCCCGCTCCAACTACCCGCCGCCGAACAACCTTCGGAAGAATCCCATGATGCCTCCGCCCGACTTCGTCGCCGGCGCGGCGACTTCCGGGCCTGGGACTTCTGGCGACGGAGGCGGAGGGGTCGCGACTCCGTTCGTCTGCACGGGCGGCGATCCGTTCTGCTCCGGCTTCGCGCTCTCTCCGCTGGAGGTGCGCGGCGTCGCGGCGCTCTCCTGCGCCAGCTGCTGCTTCACCTTGTCCGGCGTGTCGCGCGTCGTGAACGTGGAGGTCACCTCGGCGCCCGTGGAGAGCTCCTTCGCGACGACCTTGAGCAGCGATTCCGCGGAGACCTCGAAAGCGACTTCGATCTGAACACCCGCTCGCGGCTTCCTCGGAAGGTTCGAGAGCCGCAGCGTGCCGAGGTACTCGTTGTCCGTCGCGAGGTTGCTGTCGCCCTGGAAGATGCTGAGCTCGAGCTCGGTCTGGTTGTCGCGGCTCGTCGACAGCGTGTAGCGCTTCGTCGCGGGCAGCGGCGTGTTGCGCTCCAGCACGTGCTTGAAGCGATTTCCCGGCAGGCCCACGCCAATCGTCATCGGCAGCACGTCGATGAGGACGACGCCTTCGAGCTCGCCCAGCGAGTTCGCGAGCAGCGACGCTCCCAGCGCCACCGCTTCATCCGGGTGCACCGACTTCGACGCCTGCTTGCCGAAGAACTTCTGCACCTTCTCGTGCACGAGCGGGAAGCGGCTCTGACCTCCGACGAGGATCACCTCGTCGATGTCCTTTGGCCCGAGGTTCTTCACCTTCAAGACTTCGTCGCAGACGGTGATGGTGCGATCGACGAGCTGTTCGGTGAGTCGAACGAGCTGCTCGCGGGAGAGGCTCACGTCGAGATCGAACGGCTGGTTGTCGATCATCGTCACGAACGGAACGTGCACGCGCGTCTCGGATCGTTCGGACAGCGCGCACTTGGCCCGCTCCGCCGCGTCGGTGATCCGCTGCATCGCCACCCGGTCGCCCTGGAACGGCTTGCCCGTCTTCTCCATGAACTTCTGGAGCAGGTGAGTCACGATCGCGTTGTCGAAGTCGATGCCGCCCAGGAACGTGTCGCCGCCGGTGGAGACGACCTCGTAGACGTTGTCGTTCAGCTCGAGGACCGACGCGTCGAACGTGCCACCGCCGAGGTCGTAAACGAGCACGCGCTGCTGCAGCTTCCGCCCGTAGCCGTACGCGAGCGCCGCCGCCGTGGGCTCGTTCAAAATCCGTTCGACGTGAAGCCCGGCGAGCCGCCCCGACTCGCGCACCGCGTGGCGCTGGTTGTCGTTGTAGTAGGCGGGGACGGTGATCACCGCTCGGCTCACTGGCTGGCCAATCTGGTTCTGCGCGAGCTCGCGAACTTCCCGCAGCACGAGCGCCGAGATCTGCTGCAGCGAATACACGCGATCGCCGAGCTTCACCGCCGCCTCGCCGCCCGGTCCCGGCGCCACCTCGTAGTGGAAGCGCTCCTTGAACTGCTGCACCACCGGCGAGTCGTACGCGCGGCCGACGAGCCGCTTCGCGCCGTAGACCGTCTGCCTCGGGTTGGTGAGCATCTGGCCCTTCGCCGGATGCCCCACCACCATCTTGCCGCGCGCATTCAGCGCGATGATCGACGGGACGGTGTTGTAGCCCTCGCGAGACATGAGGACCTTCGGCTTGCCGTTCTGCACGAACGCCGCGCAGCTGTTCGTGGTGCCGAGATCGATCCCGATGATCGGGCCGGTCTTCTTCGGCTCTTCCTTCGGCTCCTCGAAAGGCGGAGCGGAGAGAGGCGCGGCGGCGGGGACAGCGGTGACCTTCGGCGGCGCACCCAGCGTCGGAGGGCCGGAGAGCGTGGGCGGAGCGGCGGCGGGCGTCCCCACTTCAGGGCCTGAAGCGGCGGGCGCGTCCTTCTCGTATTCAGCGGGCCCGACGTTCGGGGGCAGGGGAGGCAGCGCGCTCTTCGCGTGCGGCATCACCGCGACCGCGGTGTCGAGGAACTTCTGCGTCTGCGCGTCCACCGTGGTGAAGCGCAGCCCCATCCCGCTGATGCCCTGACCGCCACCGCCGGTGGTGAAGTGGACGATGGCCGACGCGTAGACGATTCGATCGCCGTTCTGCAGCTTCAGATCGAGCGTGACCGGTGTGCCCGGCGGCTTCACCGTCTTGCTGCGAAGGTAGATCCCGCCGCGAGTGACGTTCGCTCCGTACTTGCCGAGGAACTCCTCAGGCGTCGCGAACGGGAGCTTGACCACCAACCCAACGGGCGGCTGCGCGTTATCGGCCAAAGCGGTACGGCTCTCCAGAAGAGGTTCGGTTGCAGATTGAGGCTGCGGAGCGAAGCCCTTATTTTGCCTTGGCTTTATCCAGACACCCAATTCTTTGTAGCGGTATAGGAAGCCATGCTGACCGAGCCCCTTCGCCTCGCCCTCACGTTCGACGATGTCCTCCTACAGCCCGCCGAATCCGCGGTGCTCCCGAGGCAGGTGGAGCTCACCACCCGGCTCACCCGGAACCTCCGGCTGAACATCCCACTCCTGTCGGCGGCGATGGACACCGTCACCGAGGCGCGCACCGCGATCGCGATGGCGCAGGAGGGCGGAATCGGCGTCATCCACAAGAGCATGTCGCCCGCGCTTCAGGCGCTCGAGGTGCAGAAGGTGAAGAAGTTCGAGAGCGGGATGGTGGTTGATCCGGTGACCACTGAGCCGGATGCACCCCTGTCTCACGCACTCATGCTGATGCAGAAGCATGGGATCAGCGGCATCCCGGTGACCAAGGGACGGAAGCTGATGGGAATCGTGACGAGCCGCGACGTGCGGTTCGAGAAGAACCTCGATCAGCGCGTGGAGCACGTGATGACGAAGGAGCTCGTCACGGCGCGCGAAGGCATCACCCGGGAAGGCGCGATCGAGCTGCTCCACAACAACCGGATCGAGAAGCTGCTCGTGGTGGATGCCGGGGGTGAGCTGAAGGGGCTCATCACGATCAAGGACATCGAGAAGACGAGGCGTCATCCGAACGCGGCGAAGGACGCGAAGGGGAGACTGCTCGTCGCGGCGGCCGTGGGCGTGAGCGCGGATCGCGAAGAGCGGATCGAGGCGCTGATCAAGGCAGGCGTGGACGTGATCGTGGTGGACACCGCGCACGGGCACTCGCGCGGCGTGATCGATGCGGTGCGGGACACGAGGAAGAACTTCAAGGGCTTCGAGCTCGTCGCGGGAAACGTCGCGACGGCGGAAGGAACGAAGGCGCTGATTGAAGCGGGCGTGGACGCGGTGAAGGTGGGCATCGGTCCGGGATCGATCTGCACCACGCGAGTGGTAGCGGGCGTCGGCGTGCCGCAGGTCACCGCGGTGGATGACTGCGCGAAAGAGGCGGACAAGCACGACGTGCCGATCATCTCGGACGGCGGGATCAAGTATTCGGGTGATGTGGTGAAGGCGCTCGCGGCGGGGGCGTCGACCGTGATGATCGGCTCGCTGTTCGCGGGGACCGAAGAGGCGCCGGGCGACGTGATCCTTTACCAGGGCCGCAGCTACAAGAGCTACCGAGGCATGGGATCGATCGGCGCGATGAAGACGGGATC
>JBJMQN010000164.1:0-13818 GCA_045802665.1 Myxococcaceae bacterium
CGGACGATGAGGTTCGCCGGGTGGACGTCGAGCTTGATGCTCTCCGCGGTCGCCTTGTCGCGGAAGCTCATGTGGTAGCTGCCGTCATCCCAGCCGAACATCGAATAGATGATCGCCTTCACCTGCTGGCCCACGTAGTAGAGCCGCTCGGTGTCCTTGAGCAGGCCGCGCTCCACGAGCACATCGCCCGTGCGCCGCTTCGACGCCGCCGCCACCTGCGCCGCATCCGCCAACGCGTCCGCCTTCACCTTGCCCACGCGCACGAGGAACTGACCGAAGCGGTCCGCGAGCAGGTTCGAGAGCGCGAACACCGGCACGCCCTTCTCGAAGTAGACGACCTTCTTCACCTTGCCGCGCTGCACGCCGAGCTCGCCGGTCTCCTTCGAGAGCCAGAACGCGGTGATGAGCTGAGGCAGGTTGTCGGTGAGCTCGCCTTTTCGGCTGCCGCCCTTCGTGCCCGCGGTACCGGCCGGTGACACCTTGAGGGGAGAGCTTGCCGTGGGCGGGCGCGGATTCACCGCCTGCGTCTGGTTCATCGCCTTCGCGGTCAGGTTCTCGCCGCGGATTTCAGCAGAGAGGTTTCCGCCGCCGGTGACCTTGATCTTGCCGGTCAGCTCCATCGCGTCCTGCGGCTGATCATCTTCAACGTCGATGTCGAGCTCGACCTCGAACGCGTCCTCGATGGAGCCCGCCTCTTCCTTCTTCTCCGGCGGGAGGATCTGCCCCACGACCTCGATGAGCTTGTTCGCCTCGAACGGCTTCTCGAAGTAGTGCACCGCCTGGAACTTCGTCCGAGCGTCCACCGCGTGCTTGCCGCCCTTGAACACGCCGGTCATGAAGATGACGGGCATGTCCGGGACCTCTTTGCGGAGGTTCTCGGCGAGCTGGTAACCCATCATGTCGGGCAGAAGAATGTCGAGGACCGCGACCTGCGGCTTGTGCTCCTTCGCCGCGTCGACCGCAGACCTGCCCTTCGTCGCGGCGACGACCGTATAGCCCTTCTCTTCGAAGAGCTGCTGGAGGAGCGAGAGGAGCTCCTGGTTATCGTCGACGACCAGTACCTTGGAAGCCATTGCGGCGGGCGACCTTAACGCAGTCGTTGGCGTGTTCCATGGCTGTTCGTTAGGGTTCCCCCCGGAACATTCCAGTGCGTCGTCTTTCGTTCTTCGTCCTCGTGGCTGCCCCCCTGCTCTTCTGCGGAGCGATCGCGCGTGCGGACTTCGCGGATGGCGGCGATGAGGACGCGGGACAGTTCGACGCGGGAGGGTTCGACGCCGGCCCCGACCAGCCGCCGGAAGAGCCGCAGCTTCCGGACGCGGGAGGCCCGCCGCGCGATGACCCTTCGAGCGAAGAGCAGGACACCAATGATCGCGTCCCGCTCGTCTGTCGTCGCACCGCCGAATGCAACCCGGGCTTCGAGTGTCAGGCCGGCAAGTGCCGCTATACGGGCATCCGCCACGCGGAGGGCGGCGGGTGTCTCGGAGCGGTCCCGGGGCTCGTCCTCGCGATCGGGCTCGTCGCGGTTCGCCGCAAGCGCTGAGGCAACTTCACGATGAGCAAGAAGAAGAACGACGGCTTCAACACGCCGTTCGCGAACTTGAAGTCGCTGATCAAGGACGACCCGAAGTCGAAGGCGAAGCCCGCGCACGTCGTCAGCAAAGCGCCGAAGAAGGTGGACGTCTCCGAGGAGGAGCGCGCGTTCCTGCAGGCGATGGACGGGGTGCAGCCGATCGCGTCGCGCAAGGAGCTGCCGTTCCAGGTGCCGGACATCAAGGCGCGCGTCGTCAGCGAAGAGGCCGAGGCGTTCGCGCAGCTCTACGATCTCGTCTCAGGTCGCGGCGAGTTCGACATCACCGACACGGACGAGTTCATCTCGGGCGCGGCGCCAGGCGTGGATGCGCGGCTTTTGCTCGCGCTCAAGCGCGGGGACTACGCGTACCAGGCGCACGTGGATCTGCACGGGATGACGCGCGCGGAGGCGAAGGACGCGGTGGATCAGTTCCTCTCGCAGAGCAAACGCGACGGGAAGCGCTGCGTGCTCATCGTGCACGGCCGCGGCATGCACTCGAAGGATCAAATCCCCGTGCTCAAAGAGCAGCTGCCGGCGTGGCTCAATCGCGGGCGGATGGGAAAGCTCGTGCTCGCGTTCTGCACGGCGAGGCCACACGACGGCGGCCCGGGCGCGATGTACGTGCTCTTGCGGCGCTGACGTTACGCGTCGTCGTAGGAAAAAACATGGGGTGGCACCCTGGGCGGCGGAGGAGTGGAGACGTCAACCTCAGTCGCTTGCGTCGAGGCGTTCCAAACAAATGAGAGCTTCCAGCCCATGACGTTCTGCGACCGAGATTTCCCAGAGTGCCTTACCCCGCTCAAGTAACAACTCGGTGACAAAAACCTCATCCTGCGTTTCGTCACGAAACCGTGTCGCGCGCGAGCAGCTCCGAGGCGGGACCGTGAGCGAGCACTCGCCCGTGCTCGAGCACGACGGCTTCTTCCGCCATGGCCAACGCCTCGTCGGGTGCATGTGTGACGTAGATGAGCGGAACCGACGTGCGCGCTCGCACTGCCTGTAGAAAAGGGAGGATCCGCGCCCTCAACTTGCGGTCCAGATTCGCGAGTGGCTCATCGAGGAGCAGCAGCGAAGGTGAGGTAGCGAGCGCACGGGCGAGCGCGACGCGTTGGCGCTCTCCCGCAGACAGCGTGCGCGGGCGGCGATCCAGAAGCGTGCCAAGCTCCAACAGCGAAACCGCTTCTTCGAAAGTCGCTGCACTTTTGAGGCCGAAGCGGACGTTCTCGCGCACGGACAGATGCGGGAACAAAGCCGAGTCCTGCGGCACGTAGCCGACGCCGCGCTGCTCGGGTTTCAGAAACGTATTCCCGTCCTGCAGCAGCCGGCCGTTGATCGCGATCCGACCGCTCGCTGAGCGCCGCAGTCCGGCGATTGCTTCGAGGACAGACGTTTTTCCTGCGCCGGAAGAACCAACGAGCGCAATCGTCTTCGCGTTCGTGCTGAAGCTCACGCGCAGATCGAAATCGCTGAGGGGCAGCGTGAGATCGATCTCGATCATCGCGCGCTCCGTTTGAGCTGGAGCGGCGCTCGCAGGATGCGCTTCATCATCGCGCGCTCCGTTTCACGCGTGCCGGTGCGCGAAGCAGGAGCTCGCTCGCGAGCACGACGATGAACGCGAGCGCGACCGCGATCGCCACGAGCCGCAGCGCCGCGCCGTCCTCGCCGATCTGCGCGCGTTGGAAGATCGCGAGCGCCAGCGTCTGCGTCCGCCCGGGGATGTTGCCGGCGATCAGGATCGTCGCGCCGAACTCACCGAGCGCGCGGCAGAACGAGAGCAACGTTCCCGCAACCACCCCGCGCCACGCGAGCGGAAGCGCGATCCGGAAGAACACGCGCAGAGGTTTCGCACCCAGCGTGCGCGCGACGCCGAGCAGCCGCTCATCGAGCTCTTCGAACGCGGTGCGCACCGAACGGATCAGCAACGGCGCGGACATCACGAACGTCGCGAGCACCACCGCCTTCCACGTGAAGACGAGCTCGATGCCCATCGAATCGAGAGCTCTGCCCAGCGGCGCATGCGTCGAGAGCGCTTCGAGCAGAAGCAGGCCCACCGCAGTCGGAGGGAGCACCAACGGCAGCGTCACCAACGTCTCGACGATCGCCTTCACTCCGCGTTGCCCAGGTCGCGACAGCCACCACGCGATCGCGATGCCCGGAGGAACGAGCAGCAGCGTCGAGACCAGCGCGAGCAGCGCGGTGAACCCGACGATGGAGAGGTCCGCGCTCACTTCGCCGGGCGGAACCCGAGGCGGGTGAACTGCGCGAGCCCCTCGTCACTCTGCAGAAATCGAAAGAGGGCCTCGGCCTGATCAGAGCTGCCGAGCTTGCAGAGTGTGTACGTGATCTTCGGAGCCTGATCTTCGGGCACGCGATGGAGGACGCGAACCCTGGACGAACTTGCAGCGTCCGTCGCGTAGACGATCCCCGCCTCCGCCCGTCCGCTCTCGACCGCTGCGAGCGCGGCGCGGACATCGAGCGCCGGAATGAGGTTCGGCTGGACCTTCCTGTACGCGTCGATCTTCTCCAGCCACGCCTTCGCGTACTTGCCCGCGGGAACGCCGGAAGGATCTGCGATGGAGAGGTGCTTCACCGATTGCAGCCACTCTGCGCTGAACGAAGTCGCACTGCTGCCCGCGGGCACGATGACGACGAGGACGTTCGACAGCAGCGCGGAGCGGGAGAGCTTTCGATCCTTCTCCAGCGCGTCGACGGAAGCGACGTCTGCCGCGAGGAAGAGATCCGCGGGCGCGCCGGCCTTGATCTGACGCAGGAGCTCGTTCGTCCCCGCGAACGACGTCTCCACCTTCACGCCCGTTTTCTCCTCGTACGCGTGCGCCGCTCCGGCGATTCCATCCGCAGTGCTCGCCGCCGCGAACACGAGGACCGACGGCGCCCTCGCGTGAGCACTGAGGCCGAGGAGGAGCAGGAAAAAGACGAGGCGCCGCATGACTTCGCCGTCTTTAGCCCAGTCGGCGGAAGCAGAGTGCTACTTCGCTGGCTTCCCACTTCTGCGCTGCTCGAGATCGCCGCGCTGCTCGCCGCGAGCAACTCACCGCTCCTGCAGCCGCCGCTTCGCCTCGCGCACTCGCTGAAGCGCCTCTTCAGGCGTGTCGCCGACGGCCGTGAGGTGCCCCATCTTCCGTCCCGGTCTCGCGGGGCCTTTTCCGTAGAGATGGAGCCGCGTGCACGGAATCTCCAGCACGCGATCGAACGGCACGGTGTCTCTTCCGAGCCAGATGTCTCCGAGGAGGTTCACGATCGCCGCCGGTCTCATCGGCGTGCAGGTGCCCAGCGGAAGATCGCAGACGGCGCGGATGAGCTGTTCGAACTGGCTCGTCACGCAGGACACTTCCGTCGCGTGGAACGTGTTGTGCGGCCGCGGCGCCATCTCGTTCACCACGAGCTTTCCACCGGGCAGCAGGAACAGCTCGACGACGAGGAGCCCTTCCACTTTCAGCGCATCGGTGACCTTGCGGCAGAGCGCCACTGCTTCGTCCGCGAGCTCTCGCGAGATGGGCGCGGGCAGCTGCGAGATGTCGAGGATGCGGTGCTCGTGATGGTTCAGCGCCGGCGGATACGCGGCAGTCTCACCCGACGGCCGGCGCGCGACGAGCACGGAGATCTCCGCCTCCAGCTCCAGCGCCTGCTCCACGATGCACGGCGCGTTGCCGAGGGCCCCGAACGCCTCCTTCGCGTCCTGCTCGCTCCGAACCGTGACCTGACCGCGCCCGTCGTAACCACCCTCGAAGCGCTTCACGAACGCCTGGTTGTGAAAACGCGCGCACGCCTGAACGATCTCCTCGCCCGTCTGCGCGAGCGCGAACGGCCCCACCGGAAATCCCGCGAGCTTGAGCCAGCTCTTCTGCCGGCCCTTGTCCTGAATCACGTGCAGCACTTCGGCGGACGGGCGCACCGGCGTAACCTGAGCCGCGCGACGGAGCCCCTCCACCGAGACCTTCTCGATCTCCAGCGTCACGACATCGCAGCCCTTCGCGAGCTCCACTGCGCCGTCGGGATCTTCGAACGGCGCGGTGATCAGCTTGTCCACCACGGGAGCGCACGCGCAGTTCGGATCCGGATCCAGCACGTGCACGCGGTAGCCCAACGCTCGCGCCGCCATCGCCGCCATTCGCCCGAGCTGGCCGCCGCCGAGAATTCCGATCGTCGCGCCGGGAAGAATGGGCTTCACGCGTGCGTGTCCTTCATCACTTCATCCGTGCGCAACTTCCGCCACGAGACCAGCTTGAGCCGCAGCGACTCGTCCGAGAGCGCGAGGATCTGCATCGCCAGCAGCGCCGCGTTCGCCGCGCCCGGCTTTCCCACGGCGAGCGTCCCGACCGGAATTCCCTTCGGCATCTGGACGATGGAGAGCAGCGAATCCACGCCGGAGAGCACCGTCGTCGGCATCGGGACGCCGAGAACTGGAAGGTGCGTGCTGGTGGCCACCATTCCTGGCAGATGTGCCGCGCCGCCCGCGGCTGCGATGATCACTTTCAGCCCGCGCGACTCAGCGGTGCGCGCGTATTCGAACATCCATTCCGGCGTGCGGTGTGCGGAGACGATGCGGACCTCGTGCGCCACGCCGAACTCCTCGAGCAGCTCCCACGCGGGCTCGAGGTGTTCCTTGTCCGACCGGCTCCCCATGATCACGCCGACGATCGGCTTCGCACTCGCGCTCCGAGCCTGAGACGTCTTCGCCATGGGCGCGGCGTATACCGTTGGCCCACGGCGAAGTCGAAGGAGGAACGTCAGCGCGGAGTCAGGCCGCCAACTCGGGTTCCAGCGACCGGCGGAGCCGAGCCTTGAGCTTCACCTCCAGCTGGCGCATCCGTTCGCGCGTCAGCCCCACCCGCTCCCCCAGCGCCTGCAACGTCTCTTCCTCGTCCGCCATGAGCCGCTCCTCGAGGATCAGCCGTTCGCGAGCGTCGAGCTCCGGCAGGGTCTTCTCCACGGCAGTCCGCACGCGCTCGGCCTCTTCGGCGCGTACCAGCTCCTCGTCCACCGAATCTTCCTCGGAGGCGAGCAGCGTGATGGGCGCCGAGGACTCCTCGTCGTCGTTGCGCGAGACGTCCAGTGAGTTGTCCGGACCAGAGAGCCGGGCGGTGTGCGAACGAATCTCCTCGGGCGTCGCGTTGAACAGGTACGCGAGCCTGGCGGTGACGCGTTCGTCGTCGTGGCCGAGCCGCGCCTCGAGCTTGTTGCGTTCGCCGCGCAGCCGGAAGAAGAGCCGCGCCTGCCGAGCGGACGTTCCCGCTGGGACCAGGCTGTAGCTCTTCATCACGTGCGCCAGCATCGCGGAGCGCACCCAATGCACCGCGTAGGTGGCGAACCGGACCTTGCGCCCGTCGAAGTGGTCGAGCGCGCGCAAAAGCCCGAGGTTTCCCTCCGCGACGAGCTCGTCACGCGAGACGCCGTAGCCCCGGTACTTCGACGCGAGATGAACCACGAGCCGCAACTGCCCCTCGATGATCCGTCGAGCCGCGAGCGTGTCGCGCTTCTTCATCCAGCGCTTCAGAAGCTTCGCCTCCTCCGCGGCGTCCAGCGGCGACATCCGGCGGACCATCGAGCAGTACCGGTCGAACGCGTCGCCGGCGCGGTACGCCGCAGTGCCGGCCATCTGCTCCGTCATGCTCTGCGTGCCTTGCGCTTCCATCTGACTTCCTCCTGGTGCCGCCGGTGCAGGAGCTGCCTCGTGCGGACGGGAATGAAAGTAACCAGAGGGTCTTGTTCGTAAAACCAGATAAGACGGCATCGAACGTGAGGTTTTTACGATGAATGGATATGCGCGAAACGATTCGGGATTCAGGTCTCGCCGGACAGTGGGAACGGATCAGCGACTCAGAAGACGCCGGTAGCGGAACGTCGCATGAGCGGCAAGTGCGGCACGTACCTCACCGAAACAACTCACTGCGAGCGGCCTCCGCCATGGCGACCACCGCGGGGTGACGCAGCCGTCGTTCTACCGACACCGCGTAGTAGCGCTCGCGGATCTCATCGGTGCGGCCGATGACCGTCGCGCCGGACTGACTCACCACTGAGTCTTCAATCACCGTCGGCGCGGCGAAGAAGCCGAAGCCTCTGGCGCCGAACGCCTGCATGAGCGCGGTGTCGTCGAACTCGCCCACGATGTTCGGGCGAATCCCTTTGGTCTCCATCCAGCTGTCGAGGCCGCGACGCAGCGAAGTTCCTTCTGAGGGCAGCAGCGCGGACGCACCCGAAAGCGACGCGGGAAAACTCTTCTTCAGCGCGGCGAGCGGCCCCGTCGCGAAGAAGCTGATCCCGGTCTCCCCGAGCAGGTGATTGAACGCCTTCACTCGAACCGGCTCGGTGATCGGCGAATCGCTGAGCACCACGTCGAGCTCATGCATCGCCAGCGCTCCGAGCAGCGTTGGCAGCGGCCCTTCACGACAGCGCAGGTGAAGATCCGGCACCGCGCCGAGCGCAGGCTGCAACAGCCGTTCTGCCACGAGCTTCGGGATGACGTCCGCGACGCCGACTTCGAGCCGCAGCTTCTGGCCCGTCGGCTGCCCCTTCACCGAATGCTGCAGCTCACGACCGATGCGGAAGATGTCGTCGGCGTAGCGGAGCACCGTGCGGCCAACGTCGGTGAGCACGAGCCTTCGCCCCTGTCGCTCGAACAGCTTCTGCCCCAGCGAGTCCTCCAGCATCTTGATCTGACTGCTGATGGTGGGCTGGGCCAGGCGCAGCTCTTCGCTCGCCTTCGCGATCGTTCCGGCCCGCGCGACGGTCCAGAAGTAATAGAGGTGATGGTAGTTCAACCACTCCACGACCCCACCTCTTGCGGCCCGCCCCTCACCGCGTCAAGCAGGGAACGTCCGAGGCCGGCGCAGTCGCGCCTGTCTCCCGTACGAGGCGTCCGCGGTTGCGCCCGGATCGAGCGCCTGGCGGCATCTGCTAGCTTTGACTCATCTTGAGAGCGCTCCCGGCCGTCCTGCTCGCGGTGGCATCACTCACCGCCTCCGCCGCTGACCTCAACACGATTCCGGAACCTCAGCCGGGAACGTGGATCGTCGACACCACGCACCGCATCCCGGCCGCGGACGTGGCGGCGGCGAACGCGCTCGCGGAATCCGTCTGGTCGCGAAAGTTGGGCGCAGTGGGAGTCGTGATCATCGACACCACGAACGGCGTCGCTTCGCGCACGTTCGCGGAGCTGCTCCACCGGCGGTTCAATCTCGGCACCGGGCGGGGCGATGGAATTCTTTTCCTCGCCGTCCTCGATGATCATCGCACGGAGACGCTGCTGCCCTTCGGGCTTCGAGATCCTTCCGACCAGGCCCGCAGCGAGGCCGCGATGTCGAACATCATCGTCCCCGCGTTCAAGCGCGGCGCTCCGGGCGATGCCATCCGTGAGGGCACGCGGTCTTTGGTTCAACTCCTCGAGCAGAGTCCGCTGAACCAGGCGCACGCTCCGATTCAGCAGGCGGTCGCCAACGTCGTGCCCACCATCACGCCGGAGACGCTCAGCGCTCAGCTCAACTCACGGAAGTTCCTCACCGACGACGCGCACGTGCTGACGGTGGGCGAGTCGGCTGAGCTCGAAGAGTCCCTGACGCGCTTGTACGCGGACGGCAAAGGGAAGCTCTACGTCATCGTCGCGGACGCGAACCGCTATCACCGCGGCGCGCAGTCTCTGGCGTACGACGCGGCTCAGCGTCTCGGAGCGGGACCCGACGTGCAGGTCGCGCTCTTCTCTCCGGCCACCCAGGAGCTCGCCATGGAGGGGAGTTCCACGATTCCGGCGCTCCGGGGCTGGGCGTCGGAACAGCTCCTCTCTGAAGCACGGAAGAAGGTGAATCGGGGAGAGACCATCGCCGCGATCACCTCGTTCGTGAGCGCGTACGAGCACCTCGCGACCAGCGGCCCGAACGTGGGCGACTACGGCGCGGCGGCCACCGCTCGCGCGGCTGAGTTCGTGAACCGGTATGTCGCGCCGCTGATCATGGTCGGAGTGTTCGCCGCGCTGGCGCTGCTCTACTCGCTGCTGCGCTATCTGCGCCTTCGCCCGCGCCGTTGCGCGACCTGCCACGACCCGCGCACCCGGCTCGGTGAGCTCGCGGACGATCGGTTCCTCAATGAAGGCCAGCGGGCCGAGGAGAGAGCGGGCAGCGTGGATTACGACGTCTGGTGGTGCGCTCGATGCAGCGACACGCTGATCATTCCGTATCGCGCGTGGTTCTCCGGCTACTCGCGGTGCCCGGCGTGCCGGCTTCGTCTCGCCAAAGAAAAGAGTCGAACCCTGTACTACGCGACGACCGAGTCCTGCGGCAGCGTCGAGGTGACGATGGACTGCACGCACTGCGGCCATCACTCGAGCTACGTCCACTCCACGCCGCGTTTGCAGCGCAGCTCCAGCTCCTCTTCTTCCAGCTCGTTCGGGGGCGGCAGCAGCAGCGGCGGTGGGAGCAGCTTCGGCGGCTCATCCGGAAGCTGGTAGCGCGCGCTGAAGTGGCGTAAACGCGGCGCGCCATGGCTGACAAGCTGATCCCGCGAGAGAAGGGTTTTTCCGAGTGGTACGTCGACCTCGTCCAGAAGGCGAAGCTCGCTGACTACTCGGACGTCAAGGGCTGCATGGTGATCCGCCCCAATGGCTACGCCATCTGGGAGAACATCCAGCGGCACCTCGACCGGATGTTCAAGGACACGGGCCACAAGAACGCCTACTTCCCGCTCCTCATCCCGGAGAGCTACCTCAAGAAGGAAGCCGAGCACGTCGAAGGCTTCAACCCTCAGCTCGCCGTCGTCACGCACGCCGGCGGCGCGAAGCTCGAGGAGCCGTACGTCATCCGCCCGACATCCGAGACGATCATCAACCGCAGCTTCGCGAAGTGGATCCAGAGCTACCGGGATCTGCCGATGCTGATCAATCAGTGGGCGAACGTGATGCGCTGGGAGATGCGCACGCGCCTGTTCCTCCGCACCACCGAGTTCCTCTGGCAGGAGGGCCACACCTGCCACGAGACGGAGAAGGACGCGGAAGAAGAGACGCTCAAGATGCTGGAGGTCTACCGGTCGTTCGCCGAGGACTACATGGCGATGCCGGTGATGGCGGGCCGCAAGTCGGAATCGGAGCGGTTCGCGGGCGCGCTCCGCACCTACTCGATCGAAGCGATGATGCAGGACAAGAAGGCGCTGCAGGCGGGCACGTCGCACAACCTCGGCCAGAACTTCGCGAAGGCGTTCGACACCGTGTTCCAGGGCCGCGACGGTCAGGAGCACCACGTGTGGCAGACCTCGTGGGGCGTCTCCACCCGTCTCATCGGCGGACTGATCATGACGCACTCCGATGACGCGGGGCTCGTGGTCCCGCCGAAGCTCGCGCCCACGCACGTGGTGATCGTGGTGATCGCGAAGACGCCCGAGGAGCGCAGCACCGTGTTCGCGAAGGCGTCCGCCATCGCCGCGGATCTGCGCAAGCACGACCTCCAGGTCCTCGTCGACAACGACGAGACCAAGGGTCCCGGCTTCAAGTTCTTCGAGTACGAGCTGCAGGGCGTATGTCTGCGCGTGGAGCTCGGGCCGAAGGATCTCGCGAAGGATCAGGCGGTGATCGCCCGCCGCGACACGCGAGAGAAAAAGACGGTCGCGCTGGCGCAGCTGGTGGAGACGGCGGTGTCCGAGCTGCAGCAGATGCAGAAGGACATGCTCACCAGAGCGAAGAAGTTCCGCGACGACCACACGTTCGAAGTGAACTCCTACGAAGAGATGAAGAAGCGCGCGGACGACGGCTTCATGCTCGCGCACTGGTGCGAGAAGCCTGAGTGCGAGAAGAAGGCGAAGGACGACTTCCAGCTCACCACGCGAAATCGCCCGTTCGATCTCAAGCAGGAGCCGGGCAGCTGCGTCGTCTGCGGACAGCCGTCGCCGGGCCGCATCGTCTTCAGCAAGGCGTACTGAGGGTTCGGCGCTCCCGGCTTACGGGCTCGGGATGCGAATCACAGTCTCCAGTCGAAGATGAGCGTGGGCTCGAGCAGCGGCGTGGTCTTTCCACCCGCGAACTCCGCGCCCGCGAGCGCGACGACCATCAACGACGCCCTCGGGTGGAAGCGGAACATCAGCGACGGCCCGATGAGGGGCTCGACGCTGTCCAGATGGAAGCGGCTCCTCTTCACGTCGGTCATCTCGATCTGCCCCTCGACCCCGAGCGAGAGCTTCTCGTCGATGATCGTCCACGCGAGTCCGCCCGCCAGCGCGTACTCGTTGAGCTGAGTCGCATCGAACGTGCGTTCCCAGATGACGTTCGCGCCCCAGTGCAGTCTCGGCCGCACCTGCCCTCCGAACAGCACCTTGAACTCGCCGTTCACCGGCCCATCGAATTCGCGCACCGCCTCCGCGTAGAGCGTCGGGTTGCCCGGAATCACGCCCCACTTCGCGAGCGCATAGCGGAGCTCGATCTTCTCTCGTTTGAGCTCAAACGGTCCGGGGCCCTCCTGCTCGGTCTCGAGATACAGGTCGAGCTGCAGCCGATGCCCGAGCCCAAACTCCGCCTCGTAGGTCGTCCGAAAGCGACTCCCGCCAAGGTCATTCAGCGGGTGCTTCGTGTTGAGCCAGAACTCCAGCGACGCCGAGCCCGCGGGCGCTACGTACACGCGGGTCGTCGGAAATCTCCGCTGCGTGCTCCACTCGGGCTGGTTGTTCTCGCCGACGCGATCTTCTTCGTGGATCGGCCTCTCCCCAACGACGACCGTCCCTCCCACGGGAGGCGGCTCGCGCGACTCCTCCTTCGCTTTCTCCGCGCTTCCCGGGATCACTTCCGCGCCTGATGCGAGGGAGCACAGCAGAAGGACGACGCTAGCGGCGCGCACGCTTTCCATCTTTGAGCCAATTCGAGAGCACCGCGCTGACGACGGAAATCACGAGCCCGCCCCAGAACGCCGGCCAGAAGCCGCCGACGTAGAGCCTGTGCGTGAAAGCGGAGGTCACCCAGAGCATCAGCGCGTTCACCACCAGCGTGAAGAAGCCGAGCGTGAGGATCACCGCCGGCAGCGAGAGGATCATCACGACCGGCCGGATGAACGCGTTCACCAGTCCGAACACCAGCGCGACGATCAACACGCTGATGGGATCTCCCTTGAGCGCCAGCCCCGGGATCAACACCGCCGCGAGCCACAATGCCGCCGCGTTGACGCAGATGCGAATGAGCAGGTTCTTCATGGCGCCATCCTGCCGCTAATCTCGCCCGCATCGTGAAGGTTCGTACGAAGGTACGCTCGCTCCCCACCTCGCGGATCCGCTGCAGCGCGTGTAACAGCGCACATGGGTGGCGAGTCTTAGGAGAGAAAGGAATCAACGCTCATGTGGTTTCTGGATTCGAAGAAGACGCGGATGCCTGCTGCGAACGAAGCGCTCCCCGGGCGTTCGGAGAAGATGCCGGTGACGAAGCGGCACGCGGTGCTCGACTCCGAGATGGACGCGCCGTTCCCCGAGGGCATGGAACTCGCGATGTTCGGGCTCGGCTGCTTCTGGGGCGCGGAGAAAAAGTTCTACAACACGCCCGGCGTGTACTCGACGCAGGTGGGCTACGCCGGCGGCTTCACGCCGAACCCGACGTATCAAGAGGTCTGCACCGGGCGCACAGGCCACAACGAAGTCGTGCGCGTGGTCTACGACCCCAGGAAGCTGACCTTCGAGCAGCTCCTCAAGGTCTTCTGGGAGAGCCACGATCCGACGCAGGGCATGCGCCAGGGCAACGACGTGGGCACGCAGTACCGCAGCGGCATCTACGTCTTCAATGATCAGCAGCGCAAAGCCGCCGAGGCGTCGAAGCGGACCTTCGGCGACCGCCTGATGAAGGAGGGGTAC
Organism: Myxococcaceae bacterium; assembly: GCA_045802665.1. Lineage (GTDB taxonomy): Bacteria > Myxococcota > Myxococcia > Myxococcales > Myxococcaceae > JBJMQN01. The sequence goes on from JBJMQN010000164.1 coordinate 13,394, forward strand.
GGCGAGCTCACCACGGAGATCGCCCTCGCCGGCGACTTCTACTACGCCGAGGACTACCACCAGCAGTACCTCGCCAAGAACCCGGGCGGCTACTGCGGCCTGGGCGGCACGGGCGTGAGCTGCCCGGTCGGGCTCGTCGCCGACGGCGGGTCCTAAGCCGCCACCGGCTCCGCGTCCCGCTCCACGAGAGCCGCGTAGCGGCCTCCGCGGGCCATCAGCTCGTCGTGCGTACCGCTCTCGACCAGGCGGCCCTGGTCGAGCACGACGATCTGGTCGGCGTCGCGCACCGTTGACAGGCGGTGTGCGATGGCGATCGTGGTGCGGCCCTCGGCGAGCGCGTCGAGGGCGGCCTGCACGGCGCGCTCGGTCTCCGTGTCGAGCGCGCTCGTCGCCTCGTCGAGGACGAGGATCGGCGGGTTGCGCAG
>JBJMQN010000165.1:0-5033 GCA_045802665.1 Myxococcaceae bacterium
CGACCTGTCCCAGAAGTTCGTCCTCGAAGCGAAGGGTGAAATCGCCGCCCTCGCCGACACGATGAACGCCATGACTGACACGCTCCGCATCTTCGCCGAGCAGGTCATCACGGTGGCCCGCGAAGTCGGTATCGAAGGAAAGCTGGGTGGTCAGGCCCGCGTGCCCGGCGTCGCCGGTACGTGGAAGGACCTCACCGACAACGTGAACTTCATGGCGACCAACCTGACCGCGCAGGTGCGCGGCATCGTCAAGGTCGTGACGGCGGTCGCGAACGGCGACCTGAAGCAGAAGCTGGTGGGTGTCGAAGCGAAGGGCGAGATCGCCGCGCTCGCGGACACCATCAACAGCATGACGGACACGCTGTCCACCTTCGCCGAGCAGGTGACCACGGTCGCCCGCGAAGTCGGTATCGAAGGAAAGCTGGGTGGTCAGGCGAAGGTGCCTGGCGCGATGGGCACGTGGCGGCAGCTGACCGACAACGTGAACCAGCTCGCAGGAACGCTGACCGCGCAGCTCCGCGCCATCTCGGACGTCGCGACCGCGGTGACCAAGGGTGACCTCACCCGGTCCGTCACCGTCGACGCTCAGGGCGAGATCGCGTCCCTGAAGGACAACATCAACCAGATGATCGTGAATCTGCGTGAGACCACGCAGAAGAACGCCGAGCAGGACTGGCTGAAGACGAACCTCGCCAAGTTCGGCTCGATGATGCAGGGCCAGAAGAACCTCGAGGCGGTGTCGCGGTTGATCATGTCCGAGCTGACCCCGCTCGTGTCCGCGCACCACGGTGCGTTCTTCATCATGGACAACGAGAACAACGATCAGGTGCTCAAGCTGATCGCCACCTACGCGTACCGCGAGCGGAAGTCCGTCGCGAACCGGTTCCGCATGGGCGAAGGGCTCGTGGGTCAGACGGCGCTGGAGAAGAAGACGATTCTCCTCACCAAAGTCCCGGCGGATTACATCCAGATCAGCTCGGGCCTCGGCGAAGGCACGCCGCTCAACATCATCGTCCTGCCGGTCCTCTTCGAGGGCGCGGTGAAGGCGGTGATCGAGCTCGCCTCGTTCCACCCGTTCAGCCAGATCCACCAGATCTTCCTGGACCAGCTGACCGAGTCCATCGGCGTCGTGCTCAACATGATCGCCGCGAACATGCGCACCGAGGAGCTGCTGCTCCAGTCGCAGTCGCTCACCCAGGAGCTGCAGAGCCAGTCCAAGGAGCTCACCTCTCAGCAGGAGGAGCTGCGCCGCACCAACACCCGCCTCGAGAAGCAGGCCGTCGAGCTGGAAGAGAAGGCGCGCGAGCTCGAGAGACAGAACCGGAAGGTCGAAGAGAAGAACCGCGAAGTCGAACAGGCGCGGCGCTCGATCGAGGAGAAGGCGGAGCAGCTCACCATCATCTCCAAGTACAAGAGCGAGTTCCTCGCCAACATGAGCCACGAGCTGCGGACTCCGCTCAACTCGCTGCTCATCCTCGCGAAGCTCCTCTCCGACAACAAGGACGGGAACCTCTCCGGCAAGCAGGTCGAGTACGCGCAGACCATCTACGCGTCCGGTGGAGATCTGCTCGCGCTCATCAACGAGATCCTGGACCTGTCCAAGGTCGAGGCCGGCAAGATGGCGGTGGAGCCGCGCGACGTTCCGCTCACGGACGTGCTCCGGTTCTGCGAGCGTTCGTTCAAGCCGGTGGCGGATCAGAAGTCGCTCGTGTTCGAGGCCAACCTCGGCGCGAACTCCCCGCCGCACATCCGGACGGATCCACAGCGGCTGCAACAGGTCCTCAAGAACCTGCTCTCCAACGCGTTCAAGTTCACCGACCAGGGCAGCGTGAAGCTCACCGTGAAGGAAGCGGAGGCGAACACCCGCTTCAAGCACGAGCTGCTCCGCCGAGCGAAGGCCGTCATCGCCTTCCAGGTGAAGGACACCGGCATCGGAATCCCGAAGAACAAGCAGGACCTCATCTTCGAGGCATTCCAGCAGGCGGATGGGTCCACCGCCCGGAAGTACGGCGGCACTGGCCTCGGGCTGTCCATCAGCCGCGAGATCGCGAAGCTGCTGGGCGGCGAGATCCACGTGGACTCGACGCCGGGTCAGGGCAGCACGTTCACCCTCTATCTGCCCGACACCTACGTCGGCGCGGAGGGAGACGAGAGCGGCCAGAGCAGCGCCGGGATGAACGCGCTCACCACCGGCACCGGCAGCGTCATCACCACCGAGGGCGTGGAGACGCCGTTCTCCTCGTCGGGCGCCTCGCTGGGCACCCGCGGGTCACAACCGTCGATGCCGCCTGCGGTGCGCATCCCGCCGGCACCCACGTCGCTCGACATGGACGCGGTGACCGGGCCCGCGGCGCTGCACAGCGTCGATTCGCTCCTGCAAAGGGCCGTGGACGATGACCGCGAGCACATCCGCGAAGGGGACCGCGTGGTCCTGATCATCGAGGACGACGCCAAGTTCGCCCGCATCATGGTCGGCATGGCGCGCGAGAAGGGCTTCAAGGCGCTGGTCGCCAACCGCGGCGACACGGGGCTCTCGATGGCGAACGAGTACCAGCCGGACGCCATCACGCTGGACATCCAGCTGCCGGTCGTGGACGGCTTCACGGTGCTCGACAAGCTGAAGAGGAATCCGCGCACGCGCCACATCCCGGTGCACGTGATCTCGGTCATCGACCGGCAGCACCGCGGCGGTGTCGTGGGCGCGTTCGCCTACCTCGAGAAGCCGGTGAGCAAGGACGCGCTGGAAGGGGCGTTCGCGCACATCAACGGCTTCCTCGACAAGAAGGTGAAGAAGCTCTTGCTCATCGAGGACAACGATCAGGAGCGCGGCAGCATCGAGAACCTCATCGGCTCTGGCGAGGACGTTGAAGTGAAATCCGTGGCCACGGGCGATGAGGCGAAGAAGGCCCTCGAGACGGGCGACTACGACTGCGTGGTGCTCGACCTGCTCCTGCCGGATGTGGACGGCATCGGGCTGTTGGAAGAGCTCAAGACGCAGGGCCGGTACAGAGATCTGCCGGTCGTCGTCTATACGGGACGCGAGCTGACCTCGAAGGAAGAGCAGCGGCTCAAGAAGTACGCGGGCACGGTGATCCTCAAGAACGGCATCCAGTCTCCGGACCGGCTGCTCAACGACACGGCGCTGTTCCTCCACCGCATCGTGGAGAAGCTGCCGCCCTCCGCTCAGGAGCTGGTGCAGCGCGAGGCGATGGAGGGCAGCCCGCTCGAGGGCAAGAAGGTGCTCGTCGTGGACGACGACATGCGCAACATCTTCGCCCTCACGTCCGTGCTCGAAGGCCAGGGCATCGAGGTGCTCTTCGCGGAGAACGGGCGAAGCGCGATCGAGATGCTGGGCCGGAACGCGGACGTGGATGTGGTGCTGATGGACGTGATGATGCCGGAGATGGACGGCTACGAGACGATGCGGCGCATCCGCCAGGATCCCTCGAAGAAGTCCCTGCCGATCATCGCCATCACCGCCAAGGCGCTGAAGGACGACCGCGAGAAGTGCATTCAGGCGGGCGCGTCTGACTACCTGCCCAAGCCGGTGGACGCGGACAAGCTCGTGGAGCTCATCCGCCTGTGGACCAGTGAGGACAAGAAGAAGGTCTGAGCGCACATCGCCACATGAGTCGGTGGGCAGCGCTGCAGTTGCCCGGCGAACGATATGCTCCTCCGGAGGTGCGGCATTGCCTCCGGAGCCAACCGGACGGACCTAGTGTCTTTGATTCGCGTCAATGAAGGTCGGTAGCTCGAGCTTGGAAGAGACCCCCGCCAGAATTCTGATGGTCGACGACCATCCGGCGAACCTGCTCGCGCTGGAGGGGATTCTCTCGCCGCTCGGGCAGGAGCTGGTGCGGGCGACGACTGGCGCGGATGCGCTCAAGGCGGTCCTGCAGCAGGACTTCGCGGTCATCCTGATGGACGTCCAGATGCCGGGGATGGACGGCTTTCAGACCGCGAAGCTCATCAAGGAGCGCGAGAAGAGCCGGTCGATTCCGATCATCTTTCTCACCGCGCTCTCGCGCGACGCCGCCAACGTCTTCAAGGGCTACAAGCACGGCGCGGTGGACTACCTGCTCAAGCCGTTCGACGCGGAGATTCTGCGCGCGAAGGTGCAGGTGTTCGTCGAGCTGCACCAGAAGAACGAGAAGCTGAAGCGCCAGGAATTCCTGCTCCGCGAGCGCGAGCTGGAGGCGATGGAGCGCCGGAGCGACCTCCGCTTCCAGACGCTGACCGAGTCCATCCCGCAGTGCATCTGGGCCGCCACCGCGGACGGCACGGGTCACTACGCAAACCGCCGGGCGCTGGAGCTCGTGGGCGATCCCTTCTCCACGTTCACCTCCTCCGTGCCGGAAGACGTCCGCGCCGAATACGAGGCCTCGTTCGCGAAGGCGCGGCAGTCCGGCGGCACGTTCGAACGCGAGGTCCCGCTGCTTCGGAAGGGCGAATCCGAGCCCCGCTGGCACATCGTGCGAGCGGTCCCCGAACGCGACGACCAGCGCCGCGTCGTGGGCTGGTTCGTGACCGCCGACGACGTGGATGACCTCAAGCGCACCGAGGCCGCGCTGAAGGTAGCCTCCGAGTCCAAGGATCTGTTCCTCGCGGCCGCGAGCCACGAGCTGCGGACTCCACTGCAGGCCGCCAAGGGCCATACCCACCTCGCGCTCAAGAAGCTGGGTGACTCAGCGGAGCTGCAGCCGCTCAAGAAGTCGGTGGTCACCATCAGCCGTCAGATCGACCGGATGGCGAAGCTCGTGGAAGACCTGCTGGACATCTCGCGGCTGCAGGCAGGACGGCTCCAGCTCGAGATGGAGGAGTTCGACGTCGTGCCCATGCTGCGCGAGACGGTGGAGCGCGTGCAGGGCGTCTCGACGGACCATCAGCTCTCCTTGCAGGCGCCAGACGAGCTCCGCGTGCGAGCGGACCGCAGCCGCCTCGAGCAGGTGGTCACCAACCTATTGTCCAACGCGATCCGCTATTCGCCGCGCGGCGGGCCGGTGCAGGTCACCGCGGCGGAGAACGACGGCGAG
>JBJMQN010000166.1:0-4016 GCA_045802665.1 Myxococcaceae bacterium
AGCGAGCGGCCCCTGCGTGGACGGTGGTGTGGACGCCGAAGGCCGAGCAGATCCTCAGCGCGTCCGGGCAGGCGCGCTTCCTGTAGACGCCACCGGGAGGCGTGGTTGTGACTTACTCAGTGGATTGAGAAGCGATACTCAGTCCACTGAGTACCGCGCGTTCACCCCTTCAGCGCCCAGCCGATCATTTTGTAGAGCAGCCGGGCGCCGACGTTGCCGTCCCACTCGGAGCCTTCGGGATCCGGCGCGACCTCGGTGAGATCGAACCCGACGATCTGCCGACCGCTCTTCACTACGCCGCCGATCAGCGCCGCTGCCTCCTGGAAGCTCAGGCCTCCTGGCACCGGCGTTCCGGTGTGCGGGCAGAGCGTCGGATCCAGCCCGTCGATGTCGAACGACAGGTACACCTGCTTCGGCAGCGCCGACACGATGTCCGCGACGATCTTGTTCCAGCTCTCGCCGTTGAATTTCCGTTCGGACAGGTGCGCGTCGAAGTGGGTGACGATGCGGCCCTGGCTCTTCTGGATCATCTGGTGCTCGGCGTCGCCGAGATCCCGGATGCCCACCTGCACGAGCTTCGCGACGTTCGGCAACCGCGTCATCACGTTGTGGAAGATCGACGCGTGCGAGTGCGCGAAGCCTTCGTACGCATCGCGCAGATCCGCGTGGGCATCCAGATGCAGGATCCCCATGCCCGGATACTTCTCCGCGTGCGCCTGAATGTTACCGAACGAGATCGAGTGATCTCCGCCCACCGCGCCGACCTTCTTCCCCTTCGCGAGCCAGCTCTTCGCCTGCTGATAGACCCAGGCGTTCACCTCGTCGGAGATCTTGTTCACGCGACCCGCGGCCGTTCGAAGCACCGCGTCGTCACCGATGCCGCCCGCCGCGACGATGGGCTTCGCGAGCTCCTTCGCTTCCTCGTTCAGCCGCCGGATGTTCGCGGGCTCCTCAATCATCGCGATGCCGCGCTCGTACGGGCGACCGGTCTCGATGTCGAAGAGGTCCACCTGCTTCGAGGCCTCCAGGATCGCGTTCGGGCCGTCGACGGTTCCGCCGCCGTAGCTCGTCGTCGCCTCGAAGGGCACGGGGATGAGCACCAGCGCCGCTTCGTCGGGCGTGTGCGGGAGGCCAAAGACGCCGGAGTCAGGAGAGGCCGCTGCGTTGGGATCGAAGTTCGCCATGGGGGCGGCGAACTACTGCGCAATCAGCCTTCGCGCAACGTCAGGTCCATTCGAGGACGATCTTCCCCAGCGACGCGTTGGACGAGAGGCGCGTGAACGCCTCCTGCAGCTTCGACATGGGATGGACGGTGTCGACGACCGGCCGGAGCTTCTTGCCTTCGAAGAGCGGGAGCAGCGTCCGTTCGGCCGCCTGCGCGACGGCGATCTTCTCTTCCAATGGGCGGCTGCGGAGGACGGTGCCCACGAGGTGCGCTCGCTTTCGCATGAGCAGCGCGAGATCGATCTCCGCCTGGGCGCCGGCCATCATCCCCACGAGCACCCAGCGCGCCTTCGGGGCCAGGGCGGCGAGTGTCTCGTTCACCGTTGGGCCCGAGACCAGATCGAGCACCACGTCCACGCCGCGCCCATGCGTGATCTTTTTCACCTCGTCGGCGAAGAGGCCGTCGTCGCCGGTCGAGATGCCGTGGTGCATGCCGAGCTCGCGCAGCTTCTCCAGCTTGCTCGGCGTGCGCGCGGTGCCGATCACGGTGGCTCCGAAGGCGTTCGCGACCTGGGTCGCCGCGGTGCCCACTCCGCTTCCGGCGGCGGAGATGAGCACGTTCTCTCCGGCGCGCAGTCCTGCCTGCAGGACCAACGCGTCGAACGCGGTGAGGAAGGCTTCGGGGATCGCTGCCGCGTCGGTGAAGGACATGCCCGGCGGAATCGGCATCGATTCGCGCTCGTGGCAGAGGAGCAGCTCCGCGAAGGCACCTCCGCCGACGATGCCCATCACGCGATCGCCGATCTTGTAGCGGCTCACACGAGGACCCACCGCGACGACCTCGCCGGCGTATTCGAGGCCGGGGATGTCCTTCGGCGCGTCGGGCGGAGCGGGATAGAGGCCGAGCGTCTGAAGGAGATCCGCCCGGTTCAGCGCGGTGGCGCGAACGCGGATGAGGAGCTCGGAGGGGCCGGGGACAGGATCCGCGACGTCTTGAACGCGCAGCGACTCCGGACCCTCCGAGTTGGTGATGACGATCGCCTTCATCGCACGCGGTTCCGGAGCAGCGTGGTCGAGGTCGCGCCCGCGCTCACGGCGAAGGTCGCGGCGAGGTCGGGATCGCCGTCGTTGTCGACGTCAGCCGTCGAGACGGAGAGCAGCGTGCCGCCATCGCCGAGCGCCTCACTGAACGGCGAGAAGCTGAAGCCGCCATTGTTGCGTTGGATGTGAAGGCCGGTCGCGTCGACGAACCAGATGTCCGGTCGGCCGTCGAGATCGAGGTCGGACGCGTTGAGCCGGGTGACTGTCGCGGTGAACGGCGTTCCGCGCTCAGCGAAACCGGTCCCGGTGTTCTCGAGCACGTGGACGGACGTCCCATCAGCGACGACCAGATCCAGATCGCCGTCCGCGTCCAGATCCGCGCCAGCGAGGAACTGCGGCGAAACAGGGAGCGTCTGCGCGGGCAGCGCTTCGAACGCCGCGCCATTCATCCGGAAGCCGCGCAGCTCGGTGGGCGCGGCGCTGCTCACGTAGAGGATGTCCTGGAGTTGGTCGCCGCTCAGATCTCCGAGACTTGCTGCGACGATTCCGTTCGCGGCGAGAACCTCTCGCGTGACCGGCGCTGCTCCGCCGTGGAAGACGACGAAGTCATCCGCGCTGCCCGCGTGACCGCAGCCGTACGCCACGAGATCGTCCACCTGATCCGAATCAATCCTTCCGACGCCGACGAACGGCGCCGCGAGACAGCCCGTGCCACCGTCGGTGAGTGAGCCCAATGACTGCCGGGAGAAGCCGCTCGTAGACGGATCGTATCGGAAACGATCCACGCTGCTGTCCTGATCGATCACCGCGACGTCGAGGCCCGTGACTCCGTCCAGCTCGCCGGCGATCGGCCACATCGGCGCTTTGAAGGTGGAGAGCTTTCGATCGGTGATGAGACCCTTGTCGACGGTCCACTTGTACGTCTGGAGATAGCCGAGGCCGGGGACCGCGGTGATCAGATCTCCGAAGCCTGTCGGCGGAAGATCCGCGAGCCAGCTTCCGCCAACCTCCGCCTGCGTGAACCCGCCGCCTTCAGTGAAAGCGTCCTGCACGCAGTGCGTGGTGTCCCTGGTGCACGTCGCGCTGCAGACGCCGTACCCGAACGCGCCGCAGCTGGGCTTCTGCAGCTCGCCGTCGCATTGCTCTCCAGGATCGAGCGCTCCGTTTCCGCATCGCTTCGTGCAGTTCGTCGTGACGAGCGCGCAGGTGTCGCTGCACAGGAGCGTGCCTTGATCGAAGCCTTCGGTGGTGCAGTCGTGGTTTCCGAAGTCGGTGAGATCGCACGCTTCGCCTTCTTCGAGGACTCCGTTGCCGCAGCCGGGGGTGACGGGCGGCTCTTCGTTTCGGCGGCGTTGGGTCTGGGTGTTGTCGCAGGCGGCGAGCATCGAGACGGCCACGAGCAGGATGATGGGACGCATCGAGGGCCTCAGGTCAGGAGCCAGGCAACCAGCGAGAAGTAGATGAGGAGCGTGAGATTGTCACTCGCCGCGAGGACGAGCGGGGCGGAGGCCAGGTGGGGATCGACCTTGAACCTCCGGAACATGAGCGGCAACACCGCGCCCAGGCTCGCGGCGATGAGGGTGGACGCTCCGATGGCGAAGAAGAGCGCGACCGGGAAGAGCGTCTTCCACGCGTAGAAACTTCCGAGCAGCGCGACGACGACCGCGGCCATCAACCCCGCCAGCGCGGTGGCGAGCACTTCCTGCCGGAGCACGTTCCAGCGGAAGCGGCCCTCGGAGAGCATGTGCGAGGAGACAGCCGTCGTCTGCACTCCGAGGCTCTCCGAGAGCACGAGCACCATCGGGATGAAC
>JBJMQN010000167.1:0-5924 GCA_045802665.1 Myxococcaceae bacterium
ACACAAAATCCCTAAACTACCCTATTCAGATCTGTTCATGATCGAGGGGATCCTGCTCGCCGTGCCCACCAGCGCGGTGCTCAAGGTCGTGCTCCGCGTCGTCATCGGCCGGTATCGGAAGACCGCGCTCTACACCGGTGAGAAGCCGGCGTCGTGAGCTGGCTGGTCATCGCGCTGGTGCTCTCGGCGCAGGGGGTTGGCTGGAAAAACCAACCCGCGGACGCTGATCTCGGCACGAATCGGGTTGGTTTTTCCTGCCAACCCTCCGCGGGTCACCGTCATGAACGGACGGCGCCGGGGCGGGGACGGAGTGACGGCGGGATTGCAACCGTCGACAGAGCCCACTCAGACACCGGCATTCCTCGCGCGAATCCTCGCGACGCCGGAACCGATCTCTTCGGGCCGCGAAAAGACGTTCCTCCGAAGCTTCAGTACGCCCCCGCGCGGGAGCTCATCGGCGAGAGCGACGCCGGCTTCTCCGCACCGAAGCTCCCTGACCGGAACGCGAACGCGGGCCCCGCGCAGATCGCGCTGCCCGGCCTCAAGCTGCACGTGTTCGCCTCCGAAGAGCTGGATCCGGACGCGCTCCGCAAGCTCGTGCGAGGCAACGTCACGCTCTGGCTCGACACGCGCTCGAACATGCTGCGCGACTCGACGCTGGAGAACCTGCGCCGGTCCGACGAAGCGTTCGTTCGATTTCACCCGCCGGTGACGGACGTGCAGCAGCACCGCTTCGAAGGCGCGCCGGCAGCGGGCGTCTGGCTGGACGCAACGGAGCTCGGCGGGGCAGGGGTGTATCGGATCGGCGGTAGGCCGCTCGCGGTGGAGGTCGCGGGGGCGGGCGACGACGCCACGTGGAAGAAGATCCAGAGCTCGCGGCCGTCGTTCCTCTGGTGGTCGCAGGCCCCGTGTGATGCCGCGGCGATGAAAGCGTTCGCCGCAGTCGGCGGGCGCAAAGTGCTGATCGCGCCGTCGTTCGATTGCAAGGAGCCGCTCCCCGCGCGGGCGAGGGTCGCGCTCCGGGGCGCGGACGTGAAGCTCCCGCCGAGCGCGGATCCCGGTCAGGTCATCATCTGGATCCGCCCGGACGCAAGACCCGTTGAGCTGAAGTCCGTGCTCGTTCAGCACCCGTTGGCCGAGTTCGCGGTCACGGTGGGAGCTGATGCGAACGATGCGCGCAAGGTCGCCGCACTCCTCGATGCCCTCGAGTTGAAGCGACGATGAGTCCGCCTCGCGACACGCTCCAACTCCTCGCCGCCGAGATCACCGCCTGCCGCCGCTGCAAACGCCTCGTGCGCTGGCGCGAAGAGGTCGCCGCGACGAAGCGACGCGCCTATCGCGACCAGACCTACTGGGGAAAAGCGGTCCCCGGCTTCGGCGATCCGCGCGCGAAGCTCTTCATCGTCGGACTCGCTCCCGCGGCGCATGGCGCGAATCGCACCGGCCGCATGTTCACCGGAGATCGCTCCGGCGATTTCCTCTACGCAGGGCTCCACCGCGCAGGCTTCGCGAATCAGCCGCACAGCACGCACGCGACGGACGGCCTCACCCTCCGCGGCGCGTACATCACGAACACGCTCCGCTGCGCGCCGCCGGACAACCTCCCCACGCCGAAGGAGATCAAAAGCTGCAGTGACTTCTTCTCCCGCGAACTCGAGCTACTGAAACCCACGGTTGTCCTCGCGCTCGGGGCGATCGGCTGGAACGCGGTGCTGAACGCGTTCAACCACGCATCTCCGCGGCCGAAGTTCGCGCACGGAGCCTTGGTTCAAACCGAGAACGGACCCACGCTCCTCGGCTGCTACCACGTGTCCCAGCAGAACACTCAGACGGGCCGGCTCACGCCAAAAATGTTCGACGACGTGATGGCCACCGCGCGTCAGCTTCTGTCGCGGTGAACGTCAGAAAATCCAGCGGGCAGATGCGTCCTTGACCGGGCAAACCCCCGCTGGTATTTCGCGCCCGCCGTAAACATCTGGGTCCTTAGCTCAGTGGTAGAGCACTACCTTGACACGGTAGGGGTCACTGGTTCGACCCCAGTAGGACCCACCAGAACTCGAGTTGGAAGGCGGGCGGCACAGGCTTTCAAAGCCTCGCCGCCCGTCGCTTTTTCCGTCGCCCGGCATTCGTAGGCCGGCCGACAAAGGGTGGTCCAAAAATGTCGGAACAGGTCACGGTCACGCTGCCGGATGGCAGCAAGAAGCAGGCGCCCAGGGGCATCTCCATCGCGGACTTCGTGAAGGAGTTCATCGGCCCGGGGCTCGCGAAAGCGGCGTACTTCGCGAAGGCGGACGGCGCCGAGGTGGATCTCAGCCGGCCGCTCGAGCGCGACGTCTCGCTGCAGATCTTCACGACGAAGTCGCCCGAGGCGCTCCACACGGCCCGCCACGACGCGGCGCACGTCGTCGCCGAAGCGGTGCAGAACCTCTTCCCCGGCACGCAGGTGACGATCGGTCCCGCGATCGAGGACGGCTTCTATTACGACTTCTTCCGCGAGACGCCGTTCACGCCGGAAGATCTCCAGAAGATCGAAGAGGAGGCGAACAAGATCATCGCGCGCGACAGCAAGTTCGTGCGGTCCGAGGTCTCGCCCGACGAGGCGATCTCGCTCTTCGACAAGATGGGCGAGAAGTTCAAGGTCGAGATCGTCAAGGACATCGTGGCGAAGGGCGCCAAGACGCTCACGCTCTACAAGCACGGCGACTGGGTGGACTTCTGCCTGGGGCCCCACGGTCCTTCGACGGGCCGCATCGGCGTCATCAAGATCCTGAACTCGTCCGGCGCGTATTGGCGCGGCGATTCGAAGAACCCGATGCTCCAGCGCGTCTACGGGACGGCGTTCTTCGACAAGAAGGCGCTCGACGCGCACCTGCAGCAGGTCGAAGAGGCGAGGAAGCGCGACCACCGAAAGCTCGGCAAGGAGCTGGAGCTCTTCCACTTCCATCCGTTCTCGCCCGGCGCGGCGTTCTGGACGGAGAAGGGGACGCAGCTCTACCAGACGCTCTCCGACTACATGCGGCGGCTCACGAAGGAGAACGGCTACGTCGAGATCAAGACGCCGCTCCTCTACAACAAGGGGCTCTGGGAGATCTCCGGCCACTGGGGCAAGTACAAGGAGAACATGTTCCTCGTACAGGACTCGGAGACGGGCGAGCACGACTTCTCGCTCAAGCCGATGAACTGCCCGAGCCACCACCTCTTCTACGGCTTCAAGAAGCGGAGCTACCGCGAGCTGCCCCTGCGCTTCCATTCGCAGGACGTGCTGCATCGGAACGAAGCGGCGGGATCGTTGGGCGGTCTCACGCGCGTGCGCCAGTTCGCGCAGGACGACGCTCACATCTACTGCATGGAGTCGCAGATCGGCGACGAGGTCCGGCGCTTCGCGAACCTGCTCGACCGGATCTACAACGCGGTGGGGCTCAAGTACTCCGCGAAGTTCTCCACGCGGCCGCCGCAGCGCATCGGCGATGACACGCTCTGGGATCGCGCGGAGGCCGCGCTCAAAGAGACGCTGGAGTCGCTCAAGATCCCGTACGAGCTGAAACCCGGCGAGGGCGCTTTCTACGGACCGAAGATCGACTTCGACGTGTCGGACTCCATCGGCCGGAAGTGGCAGTTGGGCACGATGCAGCTCGACTACAACGCGCCGGAGCGCTTCGACCTCACGTACATCGGCGAGGACAACGCGTCGCACCGTCCCGTCGTCCTCCACCGCGCCATCTACGGCTCGTTCGAACGGTTCATCGCCATCCTGATCGAGCACTTCGCGGGCGCCTTCCCCGCCTGGCTGGCCCCCGTGCAGGCGAACATCGTCACGATCGCGGACCGGCAGATGGATTACGCGCGGAAGGTCCAGGCGCGCCTTAGAGAAAAAGGGTTCCGCGTGGAGCTGGACGACAGCTCGCACACGATGAACGCGAAGATCCGCGACAGCCAGCTGCAGAAGATCCCGTTCACGCTGGTCATCGGGGACAAGGAAGTGGAGAACAACGCGGTCAGCCCCCGGCGTTATGGCGGGGAAGACCTGAAGAGCATGGGGTTGGACGCGTTCATCGCGCTGCTTTCGAAGGAAGCGGCGCTCCCGTAGGACAACCCAATGGGGAATCAGCCGGGGTGGCTTGACTCTCCGGTGCGGAAAAGTATGTTCCGCCCCCTTTTTTAGAGGAGGACTTTCACATCATCCGCGACCAGAGAACGAACCGTCGAATCCGAGCACGCGAGGTCCGCGTGGTGGGACCGTCCGGCGAACAGCTCGGAGTGCTCACGATCGACGCAGCGCTGGAGCGCGCTGGTGCCGAAGGGATGGACCTCGTCGAGGTCAACCCGATGGCCAAGCCGCCAGTCTGCAAGATCATGGACTACGGCAAGTTCAAGTACGAGGAGAAGAAGAAGGCCTCGGAAGCGAAGAAGAAGCAGGTCGTGGTGCACCTCAAAGAGGTGAAGCTTCGCCCGAAGACGGAAGAGCACGATTACGACTTCAAGGTCCGCAACGTGAAGCGGTTCCTCGAAGAGGGAAACAAAGCGCGCGTCACCATCATGTTCCGCGGCCGTGAGATCACCCACAAGGAGCTGGGGACCGCGATCCTCGAGGACGTGATCAAGGACACGCGCGAGGTTGGCGTGGTGGAGATGGCGCCCCGGATGGAAGGGCGACAGATGTTCATGATCCTCTCTCCGTCGCCGAAGGTGGCGCAGCGCGCTCGTGAGCTGGCGCGGCAGCAGGCGCAGGAAGAGGCGAAGAAGAAGGAGCAGGAGAAGGGCCCGGCTGAGAAGCAGAGCAAGCCTGCGGCGCAGAAGGAAAACCAGAAGGCGGGCCAGAGTGACGCGCCCGAGCCGGAGGGCAGCCCGGCCGACATGAACCCATCCGCGACGCCCGCGGCCGCCCCTCAGGCGGCCAAAAGCGGATCCTGAATTTCAGAATCACACTGAAGGAAGCTAGAGAGCTAACGCCATGCCGAAGCTGAAGACCCGAAGCGGTGCGAAGAAGCGGTTCCAGGTGAAGAAGAGCGGGAAGGTGAAGTTCGGAAAAGCGAACGCCAAGCACCTGTTCACCCACGGCAAGACGCCGGAGGGGAAGCGCCGCGCGCGTGGCACCGCCCATCTGAAGTCGATGGACGCGAAGAAGGTCATCAAGGAACTGTTCCCGTACGGGGCGAATTAACCAACCCAGCTCGCAAGTGGGGCACCTGGGTTGGTGTCCGCAAAGCGTCGGCTGATTTCGAAGCAGGAGAGTAAGCAATGCGCGTCAAGAAGGGCGTCAAAGCCCGCCGTCGTCGTAATCGGATTCTCAAACTGGCCAAGGGTTACCGGGGCCGCCGCAAGAATTGCTACAAGCGAGCGAACCAGGCCGTGGAGCGCGCACTGGACTACGCGTCGCGCGATCGCGCCCGCAGGAAGCGTGACTTCCGCGCGCTGTGGATCGTCCGCATCAATGCGGCGGCGCGGAACATGGGCCTGTCGTACTCGAAGCTGATCTCGGGGCTGGCGAAGGCGAAGGTCGCGATCGATCGGAAGATCCTCGCGGACCTGGCCGTCGCGGATCCCGCTGGCTTTGCGGCCGTCGCGAACATCGCGAAGGCGGCCTAGTTTAGGGTTCAGCAGGTTTTCTGAATGGGTCGCCTCGTCGTCACTGACGGGCGGCCCTTTCTTTTTGTCTCTGGAGCGCACCGATGCAGGAAAAGCTCTCAGCGCTGGCCGAAGAGGCGAAGCGCGAGATTGGCCGAGCGGAAAACGCCGAGCAGGTGGAAGCCTTGCGCGTGAAGTACCTCGGCAAGAAGGGCCAGCTCTCCGCGGTGTTGGGCGGGATGGGGAAGCTGTCTCCGGACGAGCGGCGTTCGCTGGGCGAGGTCGCGAACCGGGTGAAGGGCGAGCTGGAGGGGCTGCTGGAGGGGGCGGTGAGGCGCGCGGAGGAGCAGAAGCTCGAG
>JBJMQN010000168.1:0-7603 GCA_045802665.1 Myxococcaceae bacterium
AGCGACGGGGCAGGGCGAGGCGTGCTCGCAGGCGGGGGAGGCGGCACCACGCCGAGCGGAGGGAACGGCTTCGGCGTGAGCGCGGGGGGAGGAGGCGAGGGCAATTCTTCATCCTCGACCTCGCTGATCTCGTCGTCGCTCACGTGCTCGGGGACATCGTCGTCGGCGGGCTCCGCGAGGTCGCTCGCGTCTTCGGGCTCGTCGGCTTCAACGACATCGTCCGCCGAGATCTCCGCAGGCTCGTCCGCGACGGACGTCTTCTTGCCGCCGCCGATGAGTGGTCGCTTGCGAGGAGAGGCGGCGGAGTCAGCGACAGCCGCGTCCCCGGACGGAGACGTGCTTCGGGCGATCGCGGCGTCTGCGGATGGCGACGGTCCGGCCGGAGGCGTCGTGTCGCTGGGCGACGGTGCACGGGCGGGTGCTGATGACGATGCATCAGGCGACCGCGCTGCAGACTCGGATCGCGATGTCGTCTCGGCTGCTGCGCGCGAACCCGCTGAGACCACCGGCGCATCAGCCACGCGCGCTGCAGACTCGGACCGCGACGTCGTCTCGGCAGCTGCGCGCGAACCCGCTGCGACCACCGGCGCATCGGCCGGGCGCGCTGCAGATTCGGACCGCGACGTCGCCTCGGCCGCTGCGCGCGAACCCGCTGCGACCACCGGCGCATCAGCCGGGCGCGCTGCAGACTCGGACCGGGACGTCGTCTCGGCACCTGCGCGCGAACCCGCTGCGATCACCGGCGCATCGCGCGGCGGAGGCGGGGGCAGCTTCGGCAGACTTTCCTTCCCGCCTGCACCACCGGTGAGGAACGGGCTGATGGGCTCGGGGCCGATGAATGAGTCCGGCGTGACGGAGGCGGGCGGTTTTCCGAGGACGGGCTCCGCTCGATCCGTCCGCTCCTCGGTCGGCTCGCGCACCGGCACGCCCATCACGACCGGCTGCGCGGCCTCGACGCGGTTCGGATCCGTCCCTGGCTCGTCGCGGCCTTTCTTGATCGCCGGATCCGTCTTCGGCTCGCCGGACTTCTTCTTCCGCCGGCCATCCGGCTTCTTCACCCCGGTGCCGATCACCGTGGGCGAGTTGGCCGCCTCGTTCGAGGACGCCTTCGCCTCGGGTCTGATGCCTCCGCCCGAGAGCTCCGAGTACAAGTCGAGCAGCTGCCGCCGGATCTTCGTCGCGTCGTGGCGCTCCTCGGCGGCCGCTCGGGCGGCTTTGCCCATCCGCACGCGGCGCGCCGGATCTTTCGCGAGCTTCACCAGCTCCGCCGCGAGCGAGACCGGATCCCCTGGCTCGAAGAAGCTCCCCGCGCTCTCGGGCACGACCTCGCGCGCGATCTCCAGATCCGCCGCGAGCACCGGCCTTCCCGCGGCGAGATAGTCCGCCACCTTGGCCAGCGCGCCGCCTTGTACGTTGTTGCGGTCCACCGGCTCGAGAGGCAAGAGCCCCAGATCGCTCGCCGCGACGACCTTGAACACGTCATCGAGCGGCGTCCCGTACTGCAGCTCCACCCGCTCCTCGAGCCCGAGCTCGGCGATCTTCTCTTCCAGCGCGGCCTGCTGCTCGGGCGTCCTCGGCCCCACGATCGTGACGACGACGTCCGCGTCCTTCGCCGCGATCTTCGCCGCAGAAAGGAGCGTCTCCAGCCCCTGCCAGCTGTTGCTGTTCCCGAGGTACAGCGCTCGCAGCGGCTTTCCATCCGGCTGGCCGAGGATCTCGGGGCGGTAGGGCGTCAGATCCACCGGCGGCCGGAGCACGCGCACGTTTTCCGCCGGCACGCCGAGCGAATGGATGAAGTTCTTGGTGAACGTGGAGCCGGTGACGATCTGCTCGGCGTTCATCAGGCAGAACAGCTCCTGCCGCCGGATCTTGTTCACGAACTTCCGGTCGCTCGCGAGCTGCGGGTGCGTGTGCCGAAGCTCCTGACTCGGGAACGCCTCCGCCTCGTAGACGAGCTTGTGTCCATGATCGCCGCGGCTCTCGCAGAGCGCATACCCGCCGAAGGGGTCCGTGAAGTGCGCGAGCGCATACTCTTCGCTCTCCAGCTGCCGCCTCACCGCGCGATCGAACGCCTGAACCCGGGCGGCGAGATCTCCGCTCCCCACCGGCACGCGGAGCAGCCGCGCCCCGCGGTACTTCTCGATGTGCGAATGGTCCGGCGTCTTCACCGAGAGGACCACCGCCTGATACCGGTCCTCCACCGCGGCCAGATATTCGCTGAGCCGCCGCGACATCCCCGAGGGGGACGGCACCACGTCGAAGGTGCAGTAGAGGAGGCGGGGAAGCTCGGCCAAGGCGGGTTCGAAGATACCCGAGAAGTGTGCGAATCCATGGGGTTCGTTGGCTCCGCGGCCCATCGTCCGACCCTCTACTGTCCGTCCGGAAAACTCCCTACCCGTCCTTACGGCCAGCGAAGAACAGTGGCGCATTGCTTCGTTGACCGGATGTGGGGCCCGCTCTATTCGGCACCCACACGGTATGGATGACCTCAAGACCCTCACGGTGAAATACCTGCGCGAGCTCGCGCGGAAGCACCTGGGCAAGGGCCACAGCAAGCTGAAGACGAAGGAGGAGCTCCTCGACGCGGTGAAGGAGTTCATCCCCTCCGCGCTCAAGTCGGAGCCGCCGACGGCCGCCGCGCCGAAGGAAGCCGCGCCGAACCGCGACGCGCCGAAAAGCGACGCGCCCCGGATGCCCGTCGCGCCTGTCGCCGATGCGCCCGTCGCCGAAGCGGCGGTCACGCCCGTCGTTAAGGAGCGCGAGCAGCACGACGCGGAGCCGCTCATCGAAGGGTTCTTCGTCGCACGCGTGGCAGGCGAGGAAGAAGCGCGCCGTCATCACATGACGGATCAGGCGAACCGCCACGCGGTGGAAACCAAGTCCCCGCGCATCTACGACGAGAACCTGGGCGATCTGCCCACCGGGTACGAAGACGACACCGCCGTCGCGCTCCCGAAAGATCCGAGCACGGTGTTCTTCTACTGGGACTTCCACCCCGAGACGCGCGATCGCGCCTTCGCCGGCCTCTCCGAGCCGAAGGCCCTGTTGCGCATCTACGATGGAGACGCGCTCATCCGCGAGATCGACTTCTCGTTCGAATCGCGCAGCTTCTACGTGAACGGTCTCACGCCCGGCAGGCGCTATCGGCTGGAGGCGCACGCCGTCGGTCGCGACGGACAGAGCAGGCGCGTGGGGCCGTCTTCCAACGTGGTCGCCGTGCCCTGGGAGGGTCCGTCCGCGGATACGCGCGTGCGCTATCTGCGAGCGCCGTGGTCCCTCGCCGTGGGCCGGATGATGGAGCACATCCGGATTGGAGAAGCTCAGGTCCGCGAGTCGCACGGGCCGCGCCACTACCTCGACATCGAGGAGTGGGAGGAGCTCGCCAACTCCGCCAGCAACGCAGGCAGACGGGTGCGCGAACGGTGGGAGGGCGATGAACGTCCGGGCCCGGGGCCGGGTCCACGCCGCCGTCACCTGGGCGCGTCCGAACAGCATCCGCAGGGCGGTCCTTCCGGTTGGCCGTCGGGAAGGAAGTAGGGGAACGCCATGAAGGGTTACCTCTCACTCGTCCTGCACGCGCATCTGCCGTTCGTCCGGCATCCGGAGTTCGAGGACTTCCTCGAAGAGGACTGGCTGTACGAGGCGATCAACGAGACGTACCTGCCGCTGCTCCGCGTCTTCGACAAGCTCTCGGATGAGAACGTCCCGTGGAAGCTCACGATGACGCTCACGCCGACGCTGGTGACGATGCTCCGCGACGAGCTCCTCATGCGGCGCTACGGGCAGCGGCTCGACAAGCTCTGCGAGCTCACCGACAAGGAAGTGCAGCGCACGAAGAACGACGCCACGTTCGCGCCGATCGCGTCCTTCTACCGCGAGCACTTCTACGAGCTGCGCCGTCAGTTCCACGATCGCTACAAGGGCGACATCGTCTCCGCGTTCCGCCGCCATCAGGACCGCGGGAATCTGGAGATCATCACCTGCTGCGCAACGCACGGCTTTCTGCCGCTGATGCAGCACGAGCCGGAGTCGGTGAGGGCGCAGATCAAGGTCGCCGTCGCGCACTACCGCACCACCTTCGGGCGGGATCCGAACGGCATCTGGCTCGCCGAATGCGGCTACTTCCCAGGCGTGGAGAAGATCCTCGCGCAGGAGGGCCTGCGCTTCTTCTTCGTGGACACGCACGGCATCGCGGACGCGACGCCTCGGCCGCTCTATGGCGTGTACCAGCCCATCTTCACGGAGACGGGCGTGGCGGCGTTCGGGCGCGATCCCGAGAGCAGCCAGCAGGTCTGGTCCGCCGAGTACGGCTACCCGGGCGATCCGGTCTACCGGGAGTTCTACCGGGATATCGGCTGGGACCTCGACTACGACTACGTGCGCCCGTACATCCAGGCCACCGGCCAGCGGAAGAACACCGGCCTCAAGTACTACCGGATCACGGGCAAGACGCAGCACAAGGAACCGTGGGATCCGAACCTCGCGCGCGAACGGGCGGCGACGCACGCGGGCAACTTCCTCTTCAACCGCGAGCAGCAGATCCAATGGCTCGCCGGGAAGCTCGAGGGCAGAACGCCCATCGTCGTCGCGCCCTATGACGCGGAGCTCTACGGTCACTGGTGGTTCGAGGGGCCCTGGTTCCTGGACTTCCTGATCCGCAAAGTCGCCTTCGATCAGCAGACGTTTCAGCTCACGACGCCGGCGGACTATCTCCGCGCCTACCCCGAGCAGCAGGTCGCGACCCCGCCGCTGTGCAGCTGGGGTGAGAAGGGCTACGCGTCGATGTGGCTGAACCCTTCGAACGACTGGATCTACCGGCATCTGCGCAAGTGCTCAGAGCTGATGGTGCAGCTCGCGAAGGACTACCCGGACGTGGGACCGCTGCAGCGGCGCGCGCTGAATCAGGCGGCTCGGGAGCTGCTCCTCGCGCAGTCTTCCGACTGGGCGTTCATCATGAAGACCGGGACGATGGTGGACTACGCCGTCCGCCGCACGAAGGAGCACGTGCTCCGCTTCATGCGCCTCAACGAGCAGATCCGGAACAACACCATCGACGAAGGTTGGCTTTCGTTCGTCGAAGGGAAGAACAACGTGTTTCCGGAAATCGATTATCGGGTCTACCGTCCCCAGGCGAGTTGAACGCCCGGATCCCCAAAGCCCGCGCCGCGCGTCTTCTGGAGCAGGCGCGGCTCCACCTGGACAAGAACGAGCCGAAGGCGGCACTGCCGCTGCTGCTCGACGTGCGGGGCGGATCGAACCTGCATCTGCCCGAGCTCTTCATCGCCCTCGGTGATGCGTACTTCCAGAGCGGCAAGGCGGAAGACGCGCTCACGGCCTACGAAGAGGGGCGGAAGTCCTTTCCGAAGGATCCGGAGCTGCTCGGCCGCGTGGGCGTAGCGCAGCTTCGGCTGGGAAACCTCGAGGAGTCGCTCAAGGCGCTCTACGCCGCCGAGCAGAAGCTCCGGCGCGATCCCAACGTGCACAACTACCTCGGGCAGGCGCTGCTCCGAGCGGGCAGGGCGACCGAAGCGGAGGAGAAGCTGCGGAGGGCGCAGGGCCTCGGCGCGGGGATGGAGGTTCGGCTCTTCATCGCGCTGGCGCTGGGGAAGCAGGGCAGGTTCTCCGACGCCGAAGCAGTGCTGACCGAGCTGGAGCGTCACGCACCTTCCGCGGAGCTGAAGGCCGCGGCGAAGACCGCCCGAGCGGATTGCCGGCTCTTCCTCAATGATGCGAAGGGCGCGCTCGCGCTCTGGAGCGAGGTCCGGAAGAACGGCCAGCTCGACGCGGACGCGCTCGGGCACATGGCGTATGCGGCGCAGCTGTGCGGGGATCCCGCGCTCGCGGATGAGTTGATGGCGGAGCGGCTGGGCAAGGGCGCCACCCCGGAGGACCGGCTGCTCTTCGCGCAGATCGCGAACCTGCGGGGGCAGGGAAGCCTCGCGCTGGAGCGGCTCTCTTCTCAGACGCAGGACAGCGCGGAGGTGGGGCCCGGCTTCGCGTTCGAGATGAACGCCACGAGGGCGCGCGCGCTCAGGCTGCTCGGCGAACGCGACAAGGCGAAGCTTCTTTTGGAGCAGCTGCTCGAATGGCCCGAGGCGAAGAGCCCGCGGCTCGGGCCCCGCGTCCACGTCGACTTCGGGCGGCTTTTGGTCGACGACGGAGATCTCGTCGCGGCGCGCGGGTGGTTCGAACGGGCGCTGGCGCTGGACCCGCACGATCCCGAGGCGAGCTACGGGATGAAGCTCACCTCGTCCGCGGTGCCGTCGAAAGCGGAGGACGCGGCGGTCGCCGAGACCGCGAGCTTCCAGCGCCACTTCTCTCAGCGCGAGGGTGAGATGGAGAAGCTCCGCGAAGAGCTGGAGCGGCTTCGCGCGGAGCAGAAGCGTTCACAGGAGGCGCTGGAGCAGGCGCGGCGCGTGGCGGCGGAGGTCTCGCGCAAAGCCGCGGAGCAGGCAGCGAAGGCGGCCGAGGAAGCCCGGCGGACGATGGAGCGCGAGCAGGGACGGCGCATGCGCGAGGAGCTGCTCGCGCGCGAGAGCGAGATCACCGAGAAGGCGTTCGACGAGATTGAGCGTGCGCTGGGCGATCACGCGGACGCCTGCCCCGAGCCGCTCCGGACTGCGCTCGACGTCGCCGAACGCACTTTTCAGAAAGCCCTCTACACGGAGTTGCCCGCCGCCGCCGTCTCGGTTCTCTATGCAGGAGCGTTGGAGCGCGCGCTGTACCTTCAGGTCGTGGAGCGGTTTCGCGGCTGGCTCGCACGCACGAAGAAGCTGGAGGAGTTTCTCTCCGCTGCCGTGAGGGAGCGCCGCGGCAAGCGGGTGGAGTACTTCGATCACTTCGTGGAGGCGTGCGACGCGGACCGCCCGGGTAAGGCGCCGGGCCTGGGTGAGATCGCGCGCGTGCTGGAGCGCCGCCGCGAGCCCTATCTGAAGACCTTCCGCGATTTTCTGAGCGAGACGTTCGATCTCACCGACGAACGCTGGGACCAGCTCGCCGAGTTCGTGCAGTGGAGCAAGGAGCACCTGCGCGATCCAGTGGCTCACGGCCGCGCCGCGGAGATGGGCTACGACGAGCTCCGCAAGTTCCGCGTCGGGATGCTGCAGGACCTCGCCGGCACCGGACGCGGCGTCATGTATTACGTGCTCGCGACGAGGTGAGCCGCGCGAGGAGCGTCGGCGCAGGATCCGCTCGACGCTCAACGCTCAACGCTCAACGCTGAACGCTCAACGAGTTACGGCGCCGTCACGCCGCGCAGAATCCCGCCGCCGACCGTGCCGATCCAAACCTCGGTATCGGACGAGCCGCTAATAGCGGTGGGCAGCCGCTCCGAGCCGACGTCCACCGGCGTCCAGAACGCGCCGTCATTCCGGATCGCGAACGAGGACGTCGTCGGGAAGCTGGTGAGGCCTACCGCGTACAGATTGTCGGGCTTGTTGCCCCACATCGCGGTGATCTGCTTCGGGTATGTATTGCCCGGCTGGTCCAGCAGGTTCAGCTTCGTGGTGTCCCAGTACACGCCGAAGTGCGCCTCGCCGAACGCGAACGCCTCGCCCGCGCCGGGTGACCAGAGCGCGTGCCAGGTGGCCTGATTGATGTCCGC
>JBJMQN010000169.1:0-4173 GCA_045802665.1 Myxococcaceae bacterium
GGACTGCGACACCGAGTCCACGTAGAGCACCCCGAGCACCTGGTCGCGCGCCTTCAGCGGCACCGCCATCAGGCTCTTGATGCCGCGGATCATCACGCTCTCGGAGCGGCCGAAGCGCTCGTCGATCAGCGCGTTGTTCACGAGGATTCCGGACTGCGACTCCAGCGTCCTCTCCAGCACGCTGCGCGGCACGTCCGCCATCTGACCGGCGCGCCGCACCTTCGCCGCGTACTTGCCGTTCTGCAGCGAGATCGCCGCGGTCTCCGCGGGGAGCAGCTCGAAGAGGACGTTCAGGATGCGCTCGATCATCGCGTCCTGACTGCGCTCCAGCGTCACGCGGCGGGAGAACTCCTGCGCGGCCTTGAACCGTTCGTTCTCGCGGCGGAGCTGCTGGAGCATTCCCTCCAGGCTCCCGGTGGCCTGCGTGCGCGCGTCGCTCGCGTCGTCCGCGACGACTTTCGGCAGAGTGGGCAGCGGTCCCGCGCCGTTGGGCGTGAGCTCGGCGAAGGCGTCCTTCTCGCGGTAGTGCCAGCGGCGGATCAGCGCTCGCACCGCGCCGGCGGTGGCGATGTAGACCATCGTGGAGCGCGCGCCGGTGATGCGGCGAACCTCCAGCGCGAGCTCGGCCTGCAGGGGGACCGCGGCGACGACGTGCAGCTCCTGCCGCTCGGCGTCCCAACGGAACGGACAGACGCGCAGCCGTTCGCAGTCCCGGACCGAGATGCGCTCCAGCATCGGGTCGTCGATCTTCAGCACGGACAGCTTGTCCGCTTTCACGAACCGGGTGCTGTAGATCTCCGCGAAGACGCGCAGGAAGTCCTGCTCGCGGATGAGCTCCAACCGCAGGACCGCGTCGGAGAGCAGGCCGCCGTGCAGCTTCTGAAATTGCTCAGCCCGTTCGAGCCCGTCAGCCGCCACGATGCCGGACGCACGGAGTGGTCCCGCGATCGAAGCGTCGCTCTTGTCCTCGCGGGGGCCCCCGGACTCGCTGACGGACATCGTCCGCGCAGCATACGGAAGATCCGCGAGGTCCCGCGAGCCCGTCCGGTCCGAGCGACGCCGAAATGATCCGGCTGCACGCTCGGTGTGCGAGCTTGGGTGTTTTTGCCTGAGACTGGGCTACCTGTCCTCGTCGGCGACGGCGCCGCTCGGGACAGCGCTGGGGGTCGAGGTGGTGGTGGCGGATACGCCGGGACCCATCGCCTCGGCGACGAGCTCCGCGACGTCCTTCACCTTCATCTCTTCGCGGCCGGTGTCGTTGATGCCGTCGCGGATCATCGTGTGGCAGAACGGGCAGGCCACGGCGACTGTCCCCCTGGCGGTGCCTTTGTAGTCGTTCACCTGACCCGGCTTCTTGCGGTCGTGCGCGTTGGGGAACGGCGTGGACGGATCCTCGGCGTGCTTGAGCGTCAGCGCCGCTTCGTTCACGCGAGCGTGGTTGATCCGCGTCCCTTCGTGCTCCTCCAGCCACATCCGTCCGCCGCCCGCGCCGCAGCAGAAGCTCTCGCGCCCTGAGCGCTGCATCTCCACGACCTCGAGGCCCGGGATCGCAGCCAGCGCCTCGCGGGGCGCGTCGATGGTCCCGTTGTGCCGGCCGAGGTAGCAGGGGTCGTGGTAGGTGAGCCGTTCGTTCATCACCACGGAGAGCTTGATCCGCTTCGTCTGGATCAGGTGGTTGATGAACTCCATGTGGTTGAAGACCTGGTAGTTGCCGCCGAAGTCCGGGTACTCGTTCCGGATGGTGTTGAAGCAGTGCGGGCACTGGGTGATGACCGCCTTCACGCCGAGGCTGTTCCAGCTCTCCACGTTCGTCTTCGCCAGCGTCTGGTACAGGTACTCGTTGCCGAGCCGCCGCGCCGGATCTCCGTTGCAGGCTTCCTGCTTGGACAGCGTTGCAAACGAGATCCCCGCCTCGCGCAGGATCTTCACCATCGCGCGGCTGACCTTCTTCATCCGGTCGTCGTACGAGCCGGCGCAGCCCACGAAGAACAGGTACTCGTAGGTTCCGCCGTCGCCCCAGACCGGCAGCTTCAAGTCCTCCGCCCACTCACCGCGGCGGTCCTGACCGATGCCCCACGGGTTGCCCTGCCGCTCCATGCCCTCGAACACGCGCTGGGCCTCGGGCGGGAAGTCCGCTTCGACCTGAACCTTGTAGCGCCGCATGTCGATGATGCGCGGGATGTTCTCGATGAACACCGGGCACGTGGTCTCACACCAACCGCAAGTCGTGCAGGCCCACACGGTCTCGGGCTTGAGGATGTTGCCGATGATGGGCGGCAGCTCCTTCGGATTGCCGTCGTCGCCCTTCGCAACCACGTCCTGCTGGTGGTTCCAGAACCAGTGCTTCAGGTCCTGATTCACCTGCTTGTGCGTGAGCGGCTTGCCGGTGAGGTACGTGGGGCAGTGCGTCTGGCAGCGGCCGCATTCGGTGCAGGTGTAGAGATCGAAGCCCTGCTTCCAGGTGAGGTCGCGGACGGTCTTGGTGCCGAACTGCTCCTTCTCGAGGTCCGGCGTGGGCAGCTTTCCGGACGAGGGCAGCCGCTTGAAGAACACGTTCGGCAGGCCGGTGATGACGTGGAAGTGCTTCCCGTACGGCAGGAAGTTCAGGAACGTCAGCACGATGGTGATGTGCGTCCAGAAGCTCACCTGACCGATGAGCGTCAGCGCGTCCGCCGAGAGGTTCAGTGGCCGGAGCAGCATCGCGATCGTGCTGGTGACGGGCTCGGCGAGGAAGAACGGCCGGTTCTCGAGCAGCTGGTGCGTCGCGCCGAAGAGGAACTCGGTGATCATCAGCCCGCCGATGAACCCGAGGATGAGGTACGCCTCCCACGACTGGGTGATGCGGTCCGGGCGCACCCGCCAGCGCGTCCACCAGAACCACGCCACGCCAATTACCGCGCCCAGCGCGACGAAGTCCTTGAGCAGGAGATAGAGCTCGTACGTGGACGTGAGCAGCGGCATCTGCGCCCACACCGGGTGCGCGGTGTTCGAGAGCACGGCGATCGCCGGCTTCGAGTAGCCCATCACGAACATCATGATGGTGCGCAGCTGCACGACGAGGAACGCAGCGAAGATGATCGCGTGCATCGTGCCCGGCTTGCGCTCCTCCGGATCCACCATGCGCTTCTGGCCGAAGCCGTACTCCATCAGCGCTTCGAGCCGTTCAGAGATGTGGCCGAAGCGGTTGTCCGCCTTCAGCATCGCGAGCACGCGAAGCCGCCACATCATGGTGAAGCCGAAGAAGGCGAGGGCAGCGAGGATCAGACCGGACGTGACGTACGGATTCATTGAAGTCGGGGTTGCGCGCGGACGGTTGATTGGCGCATCAACGGGGAGAAACCATTGTGGACGGGGCGCGTTTGGGCAAGCACTCTGTTGAGGGAAGCGTTGGCGAACGCGCGCTCGACGGCGGGGCAGCCGCGTGGCAGATGGCACCGCGCACGATGCAACGACCGCTTTCAATCCTTCTGCTTGGCGCGCTGCTCTGCGCGTGTACGCGGGAGAAGCCGCTGCCTGCGTCATTGCAGGGCGAGCTGAGCGTGAAGCTCTCCGAGGAGCGGAAGAGCGCGAACGGCGTGAAGGCGCAGACCGTGTTCCAGAGCGCGCTGGAGAAGGCGCTCACCGCCCGGGGGCTGACCGTGAAGCCCGGCGCGCCGAACGCCGTGACCGGGAAGGTGACGCTTTCTGATGAGTCCGTGAAGGACAGCAAGATCGGCGGACCGATGGCGTT
This sequence comes from Myxococcaceae bacterium, assembly GCA_045802665.1. Classification (GTDB taxonomy): domain Bacteria; phylum Myxococcota; class Myxococcia; order Myxococcales; family Myxococcaceae; genus JBJMQN01. Next base: position 3,731 of record JBJMQN010000169.1, read on the forward strand.
CTTCTTCGTGGAGGGCGCGTACGACGTGAAGCTGCAGGACGAGACCGGAAAAGAAATCGGTCACTTTCAGTCCGGGCTGGATGTGCACGCGCTCAACGAGAAGGCGCTGCCATCCGCGCACATCAGCTACGACGACACGGTGCGGGCGATCGCGGAAGACGCGGCGCCCAAGCTCGCCGAGCAGATTGCGCGGAAGTTGTTCGAGGCGGGCAGGGTGGCTGCGCGCTAGGTCGGGCTACGCCTCGTCGAGCAGCATCGGCGAAAATCCGGCCGCGTCGCAGGAGGCGAGCACGTACTTCACGCCCTCGTGCGGACCTACGAAACCCGCTGCGATGCCGGTCGAGTGCAGATGGCCGTATACGCACTGAGTGGGCTGCCACGCTTCGATCGCCTTCGAGAACGCGGTGTCTTTGCCGTTGCTGTAGATGGGCGGAAAGTGCACC
>JBJMQN010000170.1:0-5338 GCA_045802665.1 Myxococcaceae bacterium
ACACTATTACACTAAAATACACAATTCCCATCAGCAAGAGATCCACTTCGGCAGCCACCTCGAGGTGTTCGGGGCGCGCGAAGGACTCACTCTGAAGCTGGCGTGAGCGCAGAGTTCAGGTAGATCTCGCGCGTCAGCACTTTCAAGAGGAGGGTTTCCACATGGCCGCAGTGAAGAGCAACCGCAGCAAGAAGAAGCTGAAGAACCGCGCGAAGGGCAAGAAGTCCGCGCTCAAGCGACGACGCGTGCGCGCGCGGAAGTCGAAGGGGAAGTAGAGCCGCGCTAGCAGTCGTTCTGTGAGGCCGCCAAGCGAAAGCAAGGCGGCCTCATCATTTCAGAGCGACATCACGAGCACCGCGCCCGCGATCACGAGCAACCCGAGCACCACGTACACCACAGTGGTCGCCCGAGCCGTCCGCTTCTCTCCCTCGAACTCGTCGTAGAACACCGGGTGCCGTTCGAGCGTGGTCTCATCGGCTCAGAACCTGCCGCTCACGACGAACCGCGCGCCGTCTACTGTGGGGCTCAACGAGACCGCGGCCGCGTCGTCGTGGTTGAGCAGCCCGTAGACGCCGTAGCCCAGCAGCGCCGCGCCGAGCCCCGCGCCTGCCCAGGCCATCGGGTAGAGCGTTTGATCGAGCTGCGCGGTGCTCTTCGAGAACGAGAGCCGCTCGCCGCTGGCCTGGTTCCGTTTCCACTCTGACTGCCGGTTCTGCGCGGCGACGATCTCGAACGCGCCCGCGCCGGCGAGCACGGCGCCGCTGGCAACCGACGCCCAGGAGAGGAGGGGAGCAGAGCGCTTCACCGTTCGCACCGCCGGCGGCGGCGGCGGGGCTTCGACCACGGGCACGGGGGCGGGCTCGACTTTCGACTTCGCTTTCTCGGCGAGCGCTTTCGTCCGCAGCGCCTCGTGGATCGCGCGCAGGTTCGGGTTGAACACGAGCTCGTCGAGCTGCGCGGAGTCGTCGAACGCGACCAGCGCGGACAGGTCCGCTCTCGCCGCGTTCTCGTCGTTCAGCGCGTAGTGCGTGGCCGCGAGATATTCCAGCGCGAGCACGCGGTCCGGATGCGACAGCGCGGCATCGTTCGAGAGCGCCTGGAGCTTCGGCAGCGCCTTCTGGAACTCCGCTGACTCGTAGAGCGTGACCGCGTCCGTGAGCTCGGGGCTGGACGCCGCCGGCGCGGACAGGAGGATGGCGAGCAGGAGGCTGACCATGGGCGTGGCAAACCCTAGCCCAAGCTCAGGGCGCGGGAACCTCCACGGTGGTCTCTTCGTTCGCGCGCACGCTGATGGTCTGGTCCGAGATCACGCTCTGCTGTCGCTTCAGGACGAGGTGGTGGCTGCCCGCGGGTTGATCGCCCAGAAGCAGCGGCGCGATGCCGATCTGCCGGCCGTCCAGATAGACCTCCGCCCAGCCTTTTCCTTTCACCCGGATGCTGCCTTTTCCGGCAGGCTTCTTCTGGAGCGGCGGTTTGGGGGCGACGTGCTGCTTCGCGTCGGTCTCCTTCACCGACGTGCTCTCATCCCGGACAGGTGGCGGCTGCGCGTCGATTTTTTCCGCGATGACGTTCGGCTTGTCGTCCGTCTTTTCGTGCGTGACCGGTGGCGGTTGCAGCTGTTCCACGCGGTGCTCGGGCACGGGGACCGGCTCGGACACAGGCTCCGGTCGGGTTCGGGTGAGGCCCCAGAGCGCGCCGCCGGCGATCAGGAGGAGCAGCGCCGCGCCCGCCGCGAAAGCCGCGGTTCTCGATCGCGACCGGGCCGCGGCCGGCAGATCTTCTTCGGTGGAGGGAGCGTTGCGCGCTCGTGCCTTCGGCGGCGCTGCCGGCACCTCTTCAGATTCGGCGTTGGCCCTGGGTACGCCGGCGCCGGGACGGCCCGGTCCGGAGTTGGCCCGTGGCGATGGGACGTTCGGTCTGGCGGGGTTCGATGAGGCGCTCATCCGCGAGCCGGACCCTTCAGGCCGGAGCGCGGTGCTCACCCGGGTGTTCGCGGACTGCAGCTCGCGCGCGATGCGCTTCACCGACTGCCTTGCGATCGCCGCCGACGCGGGCCTGCGCGTGGCGTCCTTTTCCAGGAGCTGCAGAATGAGCTCCTCCAGCGCCGGCGGAACGTCCGCGAACGAAGACGGCCTCGGCGGCGGCTCGTTCACGTGCTTGAGCATGATCTGCAGCGGCTGCTGCCCGTCGAACGGCAGCCGTCCGGTGACCAGCTCGAAGAGGATGACCCCCACGGCGTAGAGATCGGTGCGCGGACCGATGGGCTCGCCCTGCGCCTGCTCGGGCGCCATGTAGTGCGGCGTGCCCACCACCGCGCTCACCCGCGTCTGATGGGCCTGATCGCCTTTGAGCGACATCCGCTTCGCGAGCCCGAAGTCGAGCAGCTTCACGTACCGCCCGCCGCCAGCCTCTTCGACGACGAAGAGATTCGACGGCTTCAGGTCGCGGTGCAGCAGTCCTCGCGAATGCGCGGCGTCGAGCACGGCGAGGAGCTCATCGGCGATCTGCAGCGCCTCATCCGGACGCAAGACGACGCGTTCGATGAGGACCTGCTCGAGCGTCTTCCCCTCCAGGAACTCCATCACCAGGTACTGGCCGAGCCCCGGCAGCTCGCCGAAGCCGTACACTTCCAGGATTCCGCGGTGGCGCACGATGTTCGCGGCCCGCGCCTCTTCGAGCAGCCCGCGCTCGGTGTCCAGCCCCGGCTTGATGAACTTGATCGCCACGCGGCGGCCGATCACCGGCTGCTCCCCCTCGTAGACGACGCCCATCCTGCCGGCGCCCAGCCGCTGCTTCACGACGTACTCGCCCACGCGCTGCCCGATCAGGATGTCGCGGTTGACGGTGCGTTCCCACGCCTGCTCGGTTTCGTCAGGCGGGACGAGCGCGGCGCGCTTTTTAGTCGGCTGGAGGCCGTTCGGATCGGGAGGGGTATCCAGGCGGCGCGGAGATTAGCCCGCCGTGGCTCGGGAAGCGCGCGGCACGCCCTTCACCTGGTGCCGGCATCCACGGCGGCGTACGGCTTCAGCTCGGGCAGCATCTGGCCGAGCCCGGACGAATACTCCGCGAGGTGACGGAAGAGCTGCGTCGCCTCGTCGCCGCTCACGACGTACGGCTGCACCGGCTTCTCGGGATACCGGTCCGTGTAGATCGGCGTCAGCTGCGCGTGGTCGAACTTCCCCGCGTCGAACGTGAGCTTCACGATCACGCTCTCCTTGTTCTTCGGGTTCCAGTTTCCGCCGAAGACGAAGTTGCCCAGCGAGTAGAGGATCGGCGCGCCTTTGTAGAGCTCCATCCCCTGCAGCACGTGCGGATGAGAACCGATCACCGCCGCAGCGCCTGAGTCGATGGCGAGGTGCGCGAGCCTCGTCTGGTACGGCTCCGGCACGTTCATGCCTTCGCGACCCCAGTGAAAAAAGGGAATCACGAGATCCGCGTACCCGAGCGCGCTCTGGATGTCCGCCTGCATCATCTTGTCGAGCTCGCCCGTGTCCTTCGTGTCGCCCGCGACGCCGGGAGTCTTCGCGGATGCGATCACCTCGGGCGGTTCGATGTAGCGATCGCCCATGAAGAAGTAGCCGAGGAACGCGATCTTCACGCCGTTCACGACGACGATCGTCGGCTGCCGGGCCTCGGCCAGCGTCCGCCCCGCTCCGAAGTGTTTGATCTTCGCGCGGTCCAACGCATCCAGCGTGTCGAGCAGCCCGATCGCCCCGTAGTCCATCATGTGGTTGTTCGCGAGCGAGACCACGTCCACGCCCGCTGACGAGATCGTGTTGATGAACTCGGGCCGAGCGCGGAAGTTGAAGTTCTTCGGGATCTTCTCGCCTCGCGCGGTGAAGGGACACTCGAGGTTCACCACGAAGAGATCGCCGCCGTCGATCACCGGCAGCACTTCCTTGAAGCCCCACGCGAACATCTCGTCGCGAGGAATGCCCGCGTCGGTCTTCTCGTCGAACCACTCCTCGTAGTGGAAGCCCAGGGTCACGTCGCCGCCGAACGTCAGGGTCACGTCGTTCAGCCGCTTCGGCGGAATCGCCTCGCGTCCGCCGTCTTCCATCAGCGCGAGGGCCACCTCGTCGTCCGTCAGCTGCGCGTACGGATCCTTCGCTCGGATTCCCTTCTGCGCAGCTGTCGCCGCTGCGCCCGCTCCGCCATCCGCTGCCCGCAGAATTTTCCGGAGCGCCTTCGAATCCTCAGTGCTCACGCACGTCGCGCGCTCGCCGATGATCACGATCCGTCCTACTCCTCCATCGAGCGGACACCGCGCGCCTTCCTTCTTTCGCAGCTCCTGCTCCTTCGTCGTGTGCACGCCGGCGATCACTCCGCCGTCAGGACGCGGGCGCGGAATCGGCTGAACGAGCTTGTGCGGCGGTTCGAGATCGTGGGGCTTGATCGGAAAGTTCGGAGGTGGCTGCAAACCGGCGGACCAGGCAACCGTCGTGACGAGCACAAAAAAGAAAACCGCAAGCGCGCGCTGCATGTGGTGATGACTGTAGCCTCCCTCAAGGCAATTCAGCGTTGCGCCTCCACGTTGGCGAAGGTACGACCGCAAATCCCCATGGCTCGTGAGAAGGACACCATCGCGCTCTCGGACGAGCACAACTCGCGAGGCATCGAGTTGGCCGATCGCGGCTGGCTCGACGAGGCGATCAAGGAGTTCAAGAAGGCGATCGATCTCGATCCCAACTCCGCGCACGCGCACGACAACCTCGCCACCGTCTACGCGGAGAAGAAGCTCTTCCGCGAGGCGCTCTCCGAATACCTCCTCGCCATCAAGCTCGAGCCGGACAGCCCTACCGCCCACTACAACCTGGCCTGCTTCCTCTCCTCGCACGCCACCGAGATGGCCGTCGCCGAATACAAGGAAGCGATCGATCTCGACCCCGAATACCCCGACGCGCACCTGAACCTCGGGCTCACCTACGCGGACCACGGCCGGATCGACGAAGCGATGGCGGAGCTCCAGGTGGCAATCGATCTCGATCCCGCGGACGGTTTTCCCCGGCACGAGCTCGCGGCCCTCATGATGGACGAGGGCGACTACCGCAACGCGATCACGCAGCTCAAGGAAGTCACGCGGCTCGAGCCCGAGAACTACGAAGCGCAGCTCGATCTCGGCATCTGCTACGCCCAGAAGGGCTTCTACGCGGAGGCCGAACGCGCCTACTCCAAGGCCCGCGAGCTGAACGGTGAGGACCTGCTGCTCAATTACAACCTGGCGGCGCTCTATGCGCTGTGGGGCCGGCCGAAGGACGCGCTGGTGTACTTGAAGAAGTCGCTCGCGCTGGACCGGCCGAAGGTCCTGGGCTGGCTCGCGACGGATCCGATGTTCGAC
>JBJMQN010000171.1:0-5938 GCA_045802665.1 Myxococcaceae bacterium
CCTCGAAAACTACCTCCGCAGCAAGGTGGGCCACGAGGGCTTCGAGATTCTGGTGTTCGGCGGATCGCTGGGCGCGAAAGGGATCAACAGCCGGATGATCGACGCGCTCGATCAGCTCGCGGATGTGAAGAACGAGATCCACGTCGTACATCAGACCGGGAAGAACGACGTGGATGCGGTCCGGAAGGCTTACGCGGACCGGGCGTGGAATGCGGAGGTCGTCGAGTTCATCGATGACATGTCGAAGGCGTACGCGCGATCGGATCTCGTCATCTGCCGAGCGGGCGCGACGACCGTCGCCGAGCTCACCGTCTGCAAGAAGGCGGCGATTCTCATCCCGTTCCCGTTCGCGACGGACAACCACCAGGAGATCAACGCGAAGGCGCTGGTGGATTCAGGCGCGGCGCTGATGTTCCGCGAGTCGGAGCTCACGGGGGAGAAGCTGGCGGCGGAGATTCGAAGGCTCAAGGGCGATCCCGCGAAGTTGAAGCAGATGGAGAAGCGAGCGGCGCTGCTCGGGCGGCCGGAGGCGGCGAAGGAGCTCGCGGATGTCTGCGTGCAGATGATGGTGGATACGTACGGGCCCAAGGGGCGGAACCGGCCGGACAAGAACGGCGGGTCGGGATCGAAGGAGAAGGCGGCGTAGATGGTCACGGCCAGCAAAAAGACTTCGCTCTTCAAGACGCGCCACTCGTCGCACGTGCACTTCGTGGGCATCGGCGGCATCGGGATGAGCGGCATCGCGGAGGTCTTGATCAACCTTGGCTACCGCGTGTCCGGATCGGATCTCAAAGAGTCCGACATCACTCGGCGGCTCACGAAGATGGGCGCTTCGATTGGTTACGGCCACCGCGCGGAGAATCTGGTTCATGCGGACGTGGTGGTGATCTCGTCCGCGGTGAAGAAGGACAACCCGGAGGTCGTCACCGCGCGGCAGCGGAAGATCCCGGTGATCCCTCGGGCGGAGATGCTCGCGGAGTTGATGCGGCTGAAGTACGCGGTGGCGGTCGCGGGCTCGCACGGGAAGACGACCACGACTTCGATGGTCGCGACGGTGCTCGCGGCGGCGGGGCTGGATCCCACGGCAGTCGTCGGCGGGAAGGTGAACGTCCTCGATTCGAACGCCAAGCTCGGCAAGAGCGAGCTGATGGTGGTCGAGGCGGACGAGTCGGACGGTTCGTTCCTCAAGCTGCACCCGTCGATCTCGATCGTCACCAACATCGATCCGGAGCACATGGATCACTATGGGACGCTCGACGCGCTGAAGAACGCGTTCGTGGAGTTCTGTAACCGGGTGCCATTCTACGGGCTCAACGTGCTGTGCCTGGATCATCCGAACGTGCAGGCGCTGCTGCCGCAGATCGAGAAGCGGTACGTGACCTACGGCACCTCGCACATGGCGGATTACCGGGTGGAGGGCATCAAGCTCTCCGGCTTCGCCACCACGTTCCGAGCGTTCCGTCGCGACGAAGAGCTCGGCGAGTTCACGGTCCGGATGGTGGGCGCGCACAACGCGCTGAACGCGATGGCGGTGATCGCGGTGGCGGAGGAGATGGAAGTTCCGCTCGATGTCGTCCGCACGGCGCTTTCCGAGTTCGGCGGAGTGCAGCGGCGCTTCACGGTGAAGGGCGAGGCGCGCGGCGTCACGGTGGTGGATGACTACGGGCATCACCCGGCCGAGGTGAAGGCGACGCTCGCTGGGGCACGCAAGGCGTTCGGGCGGCGGATCGTCGTCGCGTTTCAGCCGCACCGCTACACGCGCACGCACGATCTGATGGCGGAGTTCGCGACCTCGTTCAACGACGCGGACGTGCTGTTCATCACCTCCGTCTACGCAGCGGGCGAAGAGCCGATTCCGGGCGCGACGAGCGACAAGATGGTGGAGCAGGTCGCCTCGCACGGCCACCGCGACGTGACGTTCGTGGAGAAGCGCGCGGACCTGCCTCGCCTCCTTCAGTCGAAGATCAAGGAAGGGGACATCGTGATCACGCTCGGCGCGGGCGACATCACGAACACGGGCCCCGAGCTGTTGCAGCTCCTCAACGAAGGAAGCCGATGAACGCGGCGGTCGCCATGAAAGTCGGGCTCGCAGATCGGATCCTCGAGGTGGTGGAAGCCGCCGCCGGAGAAGTTCGCGCGTACGAACCGATGGCGCCGCGGCTCACCGTCCGAGCAGGTGGCGAGGCCGAGGTCTTCTTCCGTCCGCGTAAAGTCGATGCGCTGGTGAACGCGCTGAAGGTCGCGAGCGAGGAGAACGCGGCCATCACGATCATCGGCGGCGGCGCGAACACGCTGGTGGGCGACTACGGAATCGCGGGCCTCACGATCACGCTGCCGACGGATTTTCTGCCCGAGACGATCGAGAAGGATGAAGCGGGCGCGACGGTCACGTTGTGCGCGGGCTCGGCGATCAACCGGCTGACCGTGGTGATGAAGAAGCACGGGCTGATTGGCGCGGAGTTCCTCGCCGGCATTCCGGGCACGCTGGGCGGCGCGGTGACGATGAACGCGGGGACGAAGAACGGCGAGTGCATGTCCATCGTCGATGCGATCGAGGTCGCGACGGCGGACGGCATTGGCTGGCTCGCCCGCGAGAAGACGCCGTACCGGTATCGCCACACGGACTTGCCGGAGCGAGCGGTCGTGACCCGCGTTCGGTTCAAGGTCCCGTTCGGCGATCTCAAAGTTTCGCAGGCGAAGATCGACGCGGACCTCTCGTACAGAAAGCGCACGCAGCCGCTCTCGCAGCCGAACTTCGGGAGCGTGTTCAAGAACCCGGAGGGCAATCACGCGGGCCGGCTGATCGAAGAGGCGGGGCTCAAGGGCTTCACGATCGGGATGGCGCAGATTTCGACGCTGCACGCGAACTGGATCGTGAACCTGGGCGGCGCGTCGTCCGGCGAGATCGTTCGTCTGATGGAGACGGCGCAGAAGCGCGTGTTCGAGAAGAGCGGCGTGGAGCTGCAACCGGAAGTGAAGCGGGTAGGGAGATTCGCACCGTGAGTCAGGCAAATCGGCAGCAGTTGATGGGAAAGCGCATCGCGGTCCTGATGGGCGGGCTCTCCGTCGAGCGCGACGTGTCTCTGCGCACCGGCGCCGCCGTCTCGGGCGCGCTGAAGGGGCTCGGCTACACGGTCGTCGACATCGACGTTGGCAAGGACATCGCGCAGCGGCTCGTGAGCGAGCGCATCGACGTCGCGTTCCTCGCGCTCCACGGCCGCTACGGCGAGGACGGCGCGATTCAGGGGCTGCTGGAGTCGATGTTCATTCCGTACACGGGCTCGGGCGTGCTCGCGAGCTCGGTGGGAATGGACAAGGTCTTCGCGAAGCAGATCTTCCTGGGCTACGGGATCCCGACGCCGCTGTATCAGTCGTTCGGGGATGCGAAGACCGCGCTCGCGGCGCAGGACTCGTTGGGCTTTCCGTTCCCCGTCGTCGTGAAGCCGTCGCGCGAGGGCTCTTCGGTCGGCGTGCACATCTGCAAGACGAAGGATGCGTACAAGACCGCGGTGGAGGACGCCGCGAAGTACGCGGGCACGATCATGGTCGAGCAGTTCGTGAAGGGCCGCGAAGTCCAGGGCGCGGTGCTCGACAATGAGGCGCTGGGCGTCATCGAGGTCGTGCCGGATCTCACCAAGTACGAGTTCTACGACTACGAGGCCAAGTACAAGCAGGGCAGCGGGACGAAGTACCTGTTCCCCGCGCCGCTGCCCGCGGATCAGTACGCGCGAGTGAACGAGATCTGCCTCTCTGCGCACAAGGCGCTCGGCTGTTCGGGTGCGTCGCGTTCGGATGTGATCGTCACGGAGAAGGGCGAGGTGTTCATCCTCGAGGTGAACACGCTCCCCGGAATGACCGCGACGTCCCTGCTGCCGAAGATCGCGGCGGGACGCGGGATCGATTTTCCGACGCTGTGTGAGCGGCTGCTGTTGGGGGCGTCGCTGAAGGCGTAGCTCGGTAGTGCCGTAGGGCCCGGAGGGGGCTCGATGACAGACGGAGCAGGACAGATTCGCGACGAGAGTCGCGGAGTCGGGAGAGATCTGGTCTCTCGCCGGGAGCGGTGGTGCGTCTTGGCCGCCGTGCTGGCGATGAGTGGGTCCGCGTGCGCGCATCCGCAAGGGGGGCCTGACCGATGACCGCCCCCTGGATCAGCGCCACCCATGTCTCTGATCGCTACAGCTACATCGCTGTGGCGAGAAATTTGCGGGGAGATCCAAGTCGGATCACGATTCCTCCTGCGCGCACCATGGCATTCGGCAGAAGCGGGAACCGTCGCAAGGCGGACGCCACTCAGAAGAAGGCAGCAATGAAGGGGGCCGTGGCCACCCATGGTGGAACGTTCTTGCGCCTTTTCATTCTGGCTGCCGCGTCAGCCGGCGCGTTCTTCGGCGGCAGCTACGGCTACGACTGGGCGCGGACTTCTCCGACTTTCGGCATCAAGCGGGTGACGTTCACCGGCCTCTCGCACGCGGCCGAGACGGATCTCCTCAAGCTCGCGGGGCTCGGGCCCGGTCAGAACCTGGTCGCGCTGGACGTCGCTGCGACCGAAAAAGCGATGCAGGCGCATCCGTGGATCAAGTCGGTGGCGATCTCCCGCCACTTCCCGGACTCGGTGAGCGTGAAAGTCGTCGAGCACGTCCCCGAAGCGATCGTCGCGCTCGGCGATCTGTACCTGCTGGATGCGGACGGCGATCCGTTCAAGCGCGTGCAGGCCGGCGACTCGCTTGATCTGCCGCTGGTCTCCGGCATCGAGCGCGACGCGTACATGAAGGCTCCGTCGGAATCGGAGCAGAAGTTCCGCGGCGCGCTGGAAGTGGTGCGCGCGTATCTGGACTCCGCGGCGGGGAAGGGGACTTCTGTCTCCGAGGCGCGGATTGAAAACGAAGAGGTGGTGCTCGTGCTCTCCGGAAACGGTCAGGAGATCCGCATGGGCGAAGGCGACGTCGATCAGAAGCTCGCGCGGCTCTCGCAGGTGAAGGCGGAGCTGCAGAAGCGCGGGCTGGTGGCGGACGTCATCCACCTCGACAACCGGCTTCGCGCTGGTTGGGTGACCGTGAAGCTTTCGGCGCCGGGCTCTTCCGAGAGGAAGCCCGGGGCTCAGTAGGGAGAGCGGACCTCGAGAGAGGCTGCTGGGGAGACACAACATGGCGAAGCAGAAGCAGGGAGACATCGTCGTCGGGCTGGACATCGGCACGACGAAGATCTGCGCCATCGTCGGAGAGCTGACCGACGCTGGACTCGACATCATCGGCATCGGCACTCACCCGTCGAAGGGGCTGCGGAAAGGGGTCGTGGTCAACATCGAAGCCACGGTCGCCTCCATCCGCCGCGCCATCGAAGAGGCGGAGCTCATGGCGGGCTGCGAGATCAGCCACGTCTACACGGGCATCGCCGGTGGCCACATCAAGGGCTTCAACAGCCAGGGCATCGTCGCCGTGAAGGACAAGGAAGTGCGCGACGCGGACATCGCCCGGGTGATCGACGCTGCGAAGGCGGTGGCCATTCCGCTGGACCGCGAGGTCATTCACGTCCTGCCTCAAGAGTTCATCATCGACGACCAGGGCGGCATCAAGGAGCCGCTCGGCATGGCGGGCGTGCGGCTCGAGGCGAAGGTCCACATCGTGACCGGCGCCGTCTCCTCCGCTCAGAACATCGTCAAGTGCGCGAACCGGACGGGGCTGAATGTCTCGGACATCGTGCTGCAGCCCCTCGCGTCGTCTGAAGCCGTGCTCGGCGAGGATGAGAAGGAGCTCGGCGTGTGCCTCGTCGACATCGGCGGCGGCACCACCGATATCGCGATCTTCTCCGGCGGCAGCATCGTGCACACGGCGGTGATTGCGCTCGGCGGCAACAACCTCACGTCCGACATCGCGATTGGCCTGCGCACTCCCGCGCACGAGGCTGAACGCATCAAGCAGAAGTACGGCTGCTGCCTCCC
>JBJMQN010000172.1:0-3653 GCA_045802665.1 Myxococcaceae bacterium
ACGGGGCTGGGCCTCTCGATCGTGAAGCATCTGATGAACGCGATGGAGGGAGATGTAAGCGTGCAGAGCAAGCCCGGTGTGGGCAGCACGTTCTCGTTGGTGTTTCCGAAGTCGCCTGGTCGCTCGGCAGGAGACGAAAAGCCGGGCCGGGCTGGGTGATTGTCCGGAGCGGGGCTAGACTGGCCACCGCATGCGGGTCGCCATCCTGGCCGACATCCACGGCAACCTCCCCGCTGTCGAAGCCGTCCTCGAAGACATCGCGCGGACCGCGCCCGACTACATCGTGGCCGCCGGCGATCTCGCCCTCCGCGGCGCGCACCCCAAAGAGGTCGTCCAGCTGCTGGATGACAAGTGCGATTCGCTCTTGATGGGCAACACCGATTGCTACATCGCCGGGAACTATCTGGGCGGCGCCTATCGCGAGCGAGATCACTGGAAGACCGATCTCCTTCATTGGACGAGAGATCAGCTGGGCCCGGACCTCGTGAAGCGGCTCGGCGAGCTCCCCTTCTCGGTGCGGCTGTCGCCTCGGCGCGGACAGGATCTGTTCGTCTGTCATGCGAACCCGCGCAACCTCGAGGAGTCGGTGGATCCGACGCTGGATGAGCGGCAGCTCGCGCGGTTCTTCCAGCACCTCGACGCGGCCGCGGTCGCGTTCGGGCACCTGCACTTCCCGTATCGGCGGCGGCTCGGGCGGATGATCATCGCGGACGTCGCGTCCGCCGGCATTCCGCGCGATGGAGATCTGCGCCCCGCGTGGGGACTGTTCACGTACACGCCGAAGGGCTGGCGCGTGCAGATCCGCCGAGTGCGCTACCACGTGAAGAAGGCGACTCAGGCGATCCAGTCGCGCAAGGTCCCCGGCGCTCCGCTGCTGATCCACAAGATGATCGAAGCGCGGTACCGGCATCACGCGGCGTTGCAGGAGGCCGCGCGGAGACATTCAGGTTTGCCGCCGCTGCACCCGCATCATCCGCACGTGCCGCCGGCGAATCGGTCGGGAGTGCTGCCGCCTCCGCCGGGAAGCGAGCCGCAGCAGATCTCTCACGCGGAGCTTGGACTGACGCCGCCGACGGCTGCGGAGATTGCGGCGGATCGCGAAGACTCGATGCCGAATGCCACGATCTCCGGGATGCCGGACATCATGGCGGACTCGGGTGAGCATCCGGCGATTCGGGAAGATGAGCTCGCGGCGGAGCCGGATCCGGGGACGTCCGGCCCGATCATCCTGAGCGAAGTCGAAGGGTGAAGTTGCGCCACGCGAGTGCCCGGCTCGGATGAGGGGCGGCCGGGCATTCAACCGCCCCGGCCCTGAACTCACAGTCCGCTCTCCGTCGTTACCCATACATCCATGGAGGCGGCGATCCCGGACAGCTCCGCGTTGACGACGCGGCTCTCCGACGCGCCCACGTCCACGAAGCGCTTCTGGGTGCTGGTCGTGCTCACGGGCGCGTTGGGCGGCGGCAGCGCGGCGGGGCTGGTCAGCTTCATGCGCTGGCTCCAGCACCTTGCGTGGGGCGGTGCGGGCGAAGGGTTTCTCCACGCGGTCGCGGACGTGTCGTGGGCCCGGCGGCTGATGATTCCCCTCGGCGCCGGCGTACTCGTCACGATCGCGTCGATCGCGCTCCGCCAGCCTCTTCGCGGGCACGGTACCGCTGGAATCATCGAGAGCATCTGGACGCGCTCGGGAAAGATGACGCTCTGGCGAACGCTGATCCGCGCGCTGGTCTCGATCACCGCGGTCGCGCTGGGAGCGCCGCTTGGGCGCGAGGGTGCGTTGCTGCAGACCGGTGCCGCGTCCGCGTCCTGGCTCGGCACCCGGCTGAAAGTCTCGCCGGACCAGCTCCGGCTCCTCGTGGGCTGTGGTGCCGCGGCCGGTATCGCGGCTGCCTACAACGTGCCGATTGGCGCGGCGCTCTTCGGGCTCGAGGTGTTGCTCGGCAGCTTCGCGCTGGAGCTCTTCGGTCCCATCGTCCTCGCGTGCGTCGTGGCGACGCTCGTCTCGCGCGTGCTGATCGCGGATCACCCGACGTACCTCATCCCCCACTACAAGCTCGCGACGCGGATGGAGTTCGCCCTGCCGCTGCTTCTGGGGCCGCTCATCGGCGTCGCGTCCGCCGCGTACGTGAAGACGATCCAATCCTTCGCCGCGGCGCTGGAGCACGTTCCTCGCGCCATCTCCTGGTTTCTGCCGGTGTTCGCGATGCTCGCCGTAGGGCTCGCGGCGACGTGGTACCCGGAGCTGCTCGGCAACGGCTACGACACGGTGAACCTCGCGCTGCTCGGGAAGCTCTCGCTCACGCTCCTCATCGCGCTGCCGCTCCTCAAGATGGTCGCCACCGCCACCGCGGCGGGCGCAGGCGTTCCAGGCGGACTCTTCACGCCGTCGCTGTTCTTCGGCGCGCTGTTGGGCGGCTCGTTCGGAATGCTCGCCCACCACTTCTTTCCGTCGGTGCAGCCGGGCACGTACGCGCTGCTCGGGATGGGTGGGGTGCTCGCGGGGACCACGCACGCCTCGGTGTCCGCGATCCTGATGATCTTCGAGCTCACCGGAAACTACGACGTCGTGCTGCCGCTGATGCTCGTCTGCGTCGCGTCCAATGCCGTGAGCCGGGCGATCCACCCGGACTCGCTCTACACAGGTGTGCTCCGCAAGCGGAACGTCCCGGTGCCCGGAGGGGTGCAGCCCGGTTGGCTGACCGCGCGGCCGGTGGGTTCACTGATGACCGAGAGCCTGGAGACGGTCTCCGCGACGGCGCCGATTCACGAGGTGCTCGCGGATCTGCTCGAGCTGCCTCCGGGGCACGATCTGTACGTCGTTCATCCGGACGGGCGCTTCGCGGGCGTGGTGCTGCTCGACGCGGTGAAGGCGTACCTGCCGGACCATTCGCTGCTGCGCGACAGCACCGCGCGCGACGTGATGCGGGCCGAATCGCCCATCCTGCGCGAGGCCTCCCTCAGCGAAGCGGCCGCGAGGTTCGCTCACAGCTCGCGGATGGACAGATTACCGGTGGTGGATGCGCGTGGACGGCTGGTCGGTGTGCTCGGCAAATCTGAAGTGCTCAAGCAGGCGAGGTTCTGATCGTGGATGAGGTAGCCGCAGCCAGAGAGGATCCGAAGAAGTCACTGCGATGGACGGTGATCGCGATCGCCATCGCAATCGCTCTCGCGCTCATCGCCCCCGCTTTGCCCGGTGGTCCGCACAGACCCAAGCCCATGGAGCACCGCGTTCACGACGAAGCGTCCGTGACCGCCACCACCGAGCTCCCGCCGCCGCCCGCCGAAGAGCCGCCCCGGACGGACGCCGCACCCGGCCTCTGGCCCGCGGTGTTCTTCATCGAGTCCGGCAACATGAATCAGCCGGCGGGAAGCGGGCGTTGACCGTCACGCAATCGTCACAGAGCGCGGCGCGGTCGCTCGACTAGATCCTGAGCACCATGGCGACGCATCCGCACCTGCTCTTCATCCGTCACGCGAAGGCGGAGAAGGATCACTCCGAAGGCGATCACGTGCGCGCGCTGACGCCCGAGGGACGCGATGCCTTCCGCAGCCACGCGCAGGAGCTGGCCCGGCTCGCGAAGGTGAAGCGCATCCTCACCTCTCCCCACGTCCGAGCGGTCCAGACCGCTGAGCTCGCCGCCGCCGCCTTCGGA
>JBJMQN010000173.1:0-4563 GCA_045802665.1 Myxococcaceae bacterium
AACCGCCCCGCTTCGATCTCCGCCTCGAGGTTCCGGTTGGTCGCGGCGATGAGGCGGACGTCCACGTGAGTGGTCTTGATGCCGCCGACGCGTTCGAACTCGGACTCCTGCAGCGCTCGGAGGAGCTTCACCTGCATCTCGACCGGGATCTCGCCGATCTCGTCGAGGAAGAGCGTGCCGCCGTCCGCCAGCTCGAAGCGTCCGGGCTTGGAGGTGACCGCGCCGGTGAAGGCGCCGCGCTCGTAACCGAAGAGCTCGGACTCCATCAGCTCTTTCGGAATCGCCGCGCAGTTGATCCGGATGAACGGCTTGTCCCGGCGCTGGCTGCCCTCGTGGAGCGCCGTCGCGATGAGCTCCTTGCCGGTTCCCGACTCGCCGGTGATCAGCACGGTGGACGGCGTGTCCGCGACCTTGTCGATGATCTTGTAGACGTCCTGCATCTGCGTCGAGCTGCCGATGATCGACGCGCGAGACCGGCCGTCCGCCTTCACCGCTGACTGCGCCGCGTCGTGCGTCTTCGCCGCCTTCGCGATGACCGCCTGAAGCTCCGCCTGATCGAACGGCTTGGTGATGTAGTCGAACGCGCCGCTCTTGATCGCCTCGACGGCGGAGTCGACGGTGCCGTGCGCGGTGATGATGATCACCGGTACATCCGGCGCCTCGATGTTCATGTGCCGCAGGACATCCAGCCCGCCGACTTTCGGCATCACCATGTCGGTGACGACGATGTCCGCGCCGTTCTTCTCGAACTCGGCGATCGCGACCTCGCCGTTCTCCGCGACGGTGACGTCGTAGCCGGTCCGCCGCAGCATCGCCGCGAGGACCTTTCGGAGGTTCGGTTCGTCTTCGACGACGAGGACTTTGGACATGGGCGCCGCTTACTTCTTAGCAGCCCGGCTCTCCGGCGCGCCCTCGAGAGTGCAGATCGAATCCGGATGTTTGATCCGGAGGATCAGCGCCTCGAGCACCCGGAACGGATGGTTCATCCGCTCAGCGCCGAGGTACGCGGTGGACATGTCCATCGCCACCGCGATGTCGAGGTTCTCGCGGCCGGTGGAGATGACCACGCCCGAATCGCCGCGCAGCCGGTTGGATTGGTACACGCCGTCGGAGGCGAGCTGCCGGATGGTCTCGATCTCCAGCACGCCGGTCTGCTCGAAGATCCGATGCAGGAGCGAGTAGAGCCGAGGCGAGAGCACCAGCGCGTACGGCCCATAGTGCCCGTGCTCATTCAGCTTCCGCGTCGCGTCCACCAGCGACAGATACCCGCGCCCCGGCTCCGACCAGTCTCCGAGCGACACCGTCAGACGCCCGGTCGCGTTCATCAGCCCTTCATGGCCGAGCTTCGGATCGCCGTAGAAGATGAGCTCGTCCTCCTGCTGCGCGCAGAAGGCGGCGGCACCGGCAGCGGCCGAGACATCCAGCGGCATGTTGTGCCCGCGAGCAGCCTCGATGTCGCGCCAGTGCAGCAGGAAGTCCTTGTAGATGATCGGGATCGTCTTGAAGCGGCGCGCGTCGGTGAACACCGGCGCCGTCTCCTGCTCGCCCACGATGTCCACCGCTCCGGGCGACACGCCGGAGTATTCGTCGTGCGGAACGGTCTGCACGCCAGGCCCGAGCGGACCATAGAGATCGATGAGCCGCCGTCCGACCAGAGACCTGCGCGCCACCTGAATCACGGTCTCGTTGAGCCGCGCCCATTCCTCTTCGCGCAGCGGGTTCTCAGCGTGTCCCAGAAAGTCGGCCATAGGTTTGCTCGGGTCCTCGTTAGCGAAAGGTGGTCAGTCCCGGCCGCCCTTTAAAGGGCCGACCGTGAAGCGCCCGGCGTTGGGCGAAGGCGGGGCGGGGAGCGCGTGGATGATGCGGCTCGGATCGCCCGGGAGCTTGTGGGTCTCCGGCAGGTAAGTCCGCGGCTGGCCGGCGGTAGAGCTCGGCGCGGTGGACGGTGTGGGCTCACGAGCTGTCTGCTTTTCAGCGCCGCCGAAGTGCGCAGCGGGGAAGTCCTTCTCGAACTGGCCGCGCTGTCCCGAATCCAGGTTGCCGATCAGGAAGATCGCCTCGGCGACGTGCTCCTTCTCCTCTTCGGCGAGGTGGAGAAAGAAGGCGCGGATGTCATCGCTCTCTGCGTCGCGGGCCAGCTGCTCGTACTCGTTGATCGTCTCCAGCTCGCGCGCGAGCACCTGCCGGATGCGGGCGAGATCTCTGCTCGGAATCGAGGAGGGGGCGTCCGCCATGGAGGGGCAGCGACCATGCGAGCGCTCGGCGCATCCTTCAAGGAAAAACTGAGGCTGATCAACGGCGGCGTTCGCCGCCACCACAGCGTCCCCCGTTCGCCGTCAATTCTCGCTGGCGGACGCCATGTCCTCGTCCAGCCCCACGGTGACGCTCAGGAGCAGGAGATTTTCCGCGCTGTTCGAGCTGAGCTCGCCCTTCGCGCGCGTGGCGAGGTAGCGGCTCAGCGTCGCGTCGACGCCGAAGACGACGCCGCCCGCGCGCCCGGTAATGCCCGCGCCTGCCGACGGACTGAACGTGAGCGCGGTCCAGCTGTCGCCGAGCCAGGTCACACGATCCGCGCCGCCCATGAGATCGATCCGGAGATGTCCGCCGACGTGACCTGAGCGCGCGAGGGTGAGGATGAGCGCGCCATTGCCCGCCGCGCCGTACCAGAGCCCGAGCACCGGGATGCCGAACACGTGCGGCATGCCGTTGATCTCCACAGAGAGACAGCCGAACGAGATGCACTGCTGTGCGCGGGCGAACAGGCGCGGATCGATCGCGAAGGGAATGTCCTGGACGACGGAGCGGCTGCTGGAGGGCGCGAGTGAGAGCAACAGTCCGCCCGAGTACGGCTCTCCGCCTTCGAAGTCGGTGTGGCCTTCTCCTTCGACCGTGAGGACCGAATTCTGGAATGAGGGGATCGCGCTGGAGTTGATGCTCGCAGAGAGCCGGCCGGAGTGATCGAGCTCCTCGGCGGCGCGCGGCATCGGGAGGTGCGCGCAGCCGGCCGCGGTGAGGGCGAGGAGCAACGCGGCTGCGCGGGCCGGGCAGACCCGAGCGGACAGAGATCCGCTCGACGCTAAACGCTGAACGCTCAACGCGCAGTCGGCGCAGTCCATTGGTCCGCGCTTTGTATCCAACCTCGCGGATGGGTGCGGAAACTTCCGCTGCGGGGCAGCCTTTCTCGCGTAGAACACCGCGCAGCGTGGCGGGACCGGCGGCAAAAGACAGAGGCGGGCGGGGCGCGCTGTTCGTCGCGGCGGGGATCCTGCTCTCGCGCGTGATGGGGCTCGTTCGCGAACGCGTCTTCGCGCACTACCTCGGCAACTCGATCGCGGCGGCCGCGTTCAAGGCAGCGCTGCGGATCCCGAACTTCCTGCAGAACCTCTTCGGCGAGGGCGTCCTCTCCGCGTCCTTCATCCCCATCTACGCGCGGCTGCTCGCGGAGGACAAAGAAGAGGAAGCGGACCACGTCGCCGGCGCGATCTTCGGGATCTTAAGCCTCGTCGTCAGCGTGCTGGTGGCCGGCGGCGTCTTCGCGGCGCCTTCGCTGATCGATCTGATCGTCCCAGGCTTCAAGGGCGAGGCGCGGACGCTCACCATCACCATCGTCCGGATCCTCTTCCCCGCGACGGGGCTGCTCGTGCTCTCCGCGTGGTGCCTCGGGATCCTGAACAGCCACCGGCGTTTTTTCCTGAGCTACGCGGCGCCGGCGCTGTGGAACCTCGCGCTGATCGCGACGCTGCTGCTGTTCGGATGGCGGTCCTCGCAGGAGCAGCTCGTCATCTACCTCGGGTGGGGGACGGTGCTGGGGAGCTTCCTGCAGTTCGCCGTGCAGGTGCCGACGGTGCTCAAGCTCCTCGGCAAGTTCCGCTACTCGGTCTCGCTCCGAAGCGTGGGCGTGAGGGCGGTGCTCGCGGGCTTCGGCCCTGTCGTCGTGGGCCGCGGTGTGGTCCAGGTCTCCGCGTGGGTGGATCAGGCGTACGCCTCGCTGGTCTCCGCGGATCCGGACATCACCGCCCGGTGCGTCTCGACGCTGGCGTATGCGCAGACGCTGTACCTCATCCCGGTGAGCCTCTTCGGCATGGCCATCTCAGCGGCGGAGCTGCCCGAGATGTCGCAGGCGCTGGGCACCACCGAGGAGGTTGCGCTGAAGCTCCGCACGCGGATCGACAACGCGCTCAAGCGGATCGCCTTCTTCGTGATCCCGTCCGCGGCCGCGTTTCTTTTTCTCGGCGATCTCGTGGGCGGCGCGCTGCTCCAGACCGGACACTTCACCGCCGCTGACACCCGCTACCTCTGGTACCTCTTGATGGGCTCCACGGTGGGGCTGCTCGCGGCGACGCAGGGCCGGCTCTACGCGTCGTCGTTCTACGCGCTCAAAGACACGCGCACGCCGCTCTACTACGCGATCATCCGCGTCATCCTCACGGCGGGGCTCGCGTACTGGTCCGCCGTGAAGATGCCCTCGCAGCTCGGCATTCCGGACGAGTTCGGCGGCGTCGGCATCACCGCGACCACCGGTATCGCCGCGTGGATCGAATTCCTCATGCTGAGGCGCGCGCT
>JBJMQN010000174.1:0-2581 GCA_045802665.1 Myxococcaceae bacterium
CGAGAGCAACGCGAGTGCCACGTGCATTCGCAGAAGATTCGTCAACTGCAGCAGGGACTTGGAGAGATGCGCCGCGTTTGCTCCTCGGAAGTCGCCCTGACTTCCTGAAAGCATTACAGCCCCCGCGCGGCTGGGCTTCCCCACAGCCCCTGTAGAAATGACGGTCACCCTGTCAGTTGGGGCAGTTAGCGCCCGGGTTTGTGTTCGATCTCGTGCGTGTCAGCCCCGACGCGGGTAGGACTTCGGGGATCGTCGCTCGGTCGCCAGCCCTCCGGGTGAGATGGTTCCCGCTGAACATCAATGTGGTCTCCGTGAACCGTGCGCCGCTCGTCTGGGGCCGGCGCCGTCCGCGGAGTCCAGCCGGTGGGTCGTCGTTCCAAGCCGTACCTCCTCGCACGTCAAGGAACGGTATGGATGAGCGAGGGCAATGGCTTTCCCTTCGGTGGGTGGCTGCCTGCTCACCGAGGCGTTGTCCGAGTGGGTCGACGCGGCGTGTCTACCTTTGTGCAGCACAGGACAAACAAGGAGGCGTGAGATGCCAGCGAACGTCGATCAGAAACACGGCCTTTGGGTGCAGCTGAAGGGCCGCGTGAAGCAGCTCTGGGGCAAGAGCACGGGCGACCGGAAGACGCAGGTGAAGGGCGGCTTCGAGGAAGCGGGCGGACGGATCCAGGAAGGGATCGGAAACCTGCGGCAGGAGCTCGAACAGCCGAACCGCATCTGAGTGACCCGGCGCAGGTGAATCAGGTCAGTGGCAGAGATCCGACCTGTTCTCCTGCGCCTTGCTGCACGTGAGGCCCGGAGTCGCGCACGCTCCGTCCACACATGCCTGAGCCGCGAACGGGTTCGGGTTCGTGCACTCGCAGCAGATCTCCGCGCAATCTCCCGACACGGTGCACGGCTCGCCGGTGGCTTTTCCCGGGCGAAGCTGCGCCGGACAGCCGCCGTTCTCCACGCGCGCGGTGACGGACACGTCGGCCTCGGTCGTCGCCGCGCCGAAATCGCAGCCGGAGATGGCGAGCACGGCGAGGCCGAGGAGCGCGCGTTTCATTCAGTGGAGGCTAGCTCAGAGAGGCGTCCAGCAGCTTGCTTCGGAGATCGCCTACCGCTTCTCGCCAGGGATCCTGTCAGCGAGCGGATTGTTCGCGCGCGGCACGGTCGAGGACGTTGAGCAGATGATCAAGCTCGCCCTCCCGCAGCGGCGACTTTCCAAACCGCGCCGACAGATACCGCGCCGACAGCCGCCCGAACTCCGGAGCGAGCGGATGCGCTGACTTTTTCAATGACGCGGCGAGCTCGGAGACATCGTCCGCGTCGTTCACCTCGACGCCGGATCGCTTCAGCACGCGCTGCATCGCCTCGAACAGGATCGTCGCCTCGTGCTTCTTTCTTGCGCCGCCTCGTCCACGCGCGAGCAGCCGTACGAAGAGGTACGCGAGGATCCCGGTGATGGCCGTGGCCGCGAGCCGTCCGGTAGCGGGGAGCCGAATCCTCCTGGCGAGCTCCACGGGCCTGCTGTCGAGGAGCTTCTGCGCGAACGAGAACTGATCGCGGAAGGAGTAGTCGACGACGGTGCGCGCCCACCAGGTCTCCACCTGTTCATAGGTGTCGGTCGCCCACGAAAGGAAGCCGGAGCTCTGAGCGCGGCGGCCTGCCTCCGGCGTGGCGTCCACCGTCACGAAGCCCTTCGCCGTGAGCACTTCGGTCCACGCGTGCGCGTCGCCTGCTCGGAGGATGTAGTGATCTCCGTTGCGCGTGCCGCCGTAAAAACCCACCGCCACGCGCGCCGGAACGCCAAGCGTTCTCAGCATCACCGTCAGCGCCGTCGCGAAGTACTCGCAGTGCCCGGCCTTCCGTTCGAACAGAAAATTCGCGAGCGGATCATCCACCTGCCCTGGCAGCTCCAGCGAGTACTGGTAGTTCTTCTGCAGGTACGCGATCAGCTTCTCGGCGATCTTCGCCGGATCTTTTTCCCCTCCCGCGATCTGCTTCGCGAGCGGCGCCACGCGCGGATCGAGCTTGTCGGGGAGCTCCAGCGCGGCGTCGCGTTCGGGCTGAGTGGTCGGAAGCCCCGCGTCGCCTTTGCTGCTCCACGCCGTGTACGTGTAGCAGTTGCCCGTGCCGGCGAACCGCACCTCGCGGCCCTTCACGACTGAAAAGCCGATGCGCGCGGAGGGAGTTCCTGCGTGCAGCGAGGTCGCGTTGAAAAAGCCTACCGGCGGCGAGAGCGCTATGGCGATGGGCGCGCCGTATCCGGGGAGCAGCTCATATTGCTGCACCACGGGATCGCGCTGCTCCGGGAAGAGATTGATTCCCGGGTAATTGGACGAGCTCTTCGGACCATCCCAGCCGCGGCCGTCGAACTGGCTCAGCCGCGACGCGACGAAGTAACGATCGAGCTCCGCCTTCCCGGGATCCGGCGTCAGCTTCACCCGAGCGACGACGCGCGCCGTGGTCTTGATGCTCCCGCCCGTCGAGCCGAGCCGGATCGTCTCCGAGAGTCCCGCTTCGGCGCCAAGGCCCCGCGGCATGTGCCTCGCTGCCATGTTCCAGTTGAGGCGGGGGAACATGACGAAGAAGA